>DATHSX010000249.1:0-7152 GCA_035463935.1 Acidimicrobiia bacterium
CGGGTGAGGGCCAGCGCCTCGAGCGGGCCGCCACCGCGGAAGATGATTCCCCGGCGGGCCGCCCTCGAGACGCCCGACACGATGGCGATGGGCACTGCCAACAGGAGGGGGCAGGGCGTCGCCACCACCAGCACCGAAAGCGCTCTCACTGGATCCCCGGACAACGCCCAGGCGCCCCCGGCTACCGCCAACGTCAGCGGCACGAACCACGCCGCCCATCGGTCGGCGAGTCGGACCCCAGGCGAACGCGATTCGCGCGCTTCTTGCACCAGGCGAACGATGCCTGCATACGTGCTGTGCTCGGCTGTGGCCGTGGTCCGAATCTCGAAGGAGCCGGCGGCGTTGAGACTGCCACTGTTGACCAGATCCCCACTGCGGCGCTCAACCGGGAGCGGCTCTCCGGTGAGGGCGGACTCGTCGAGGAGGGCCGCGTCGCTGACGATCACACCGTCGACGGGTACGACTTCGCCAGCCTTGACCAAGAGCCGGTCACCTTGCGCGACCAGCGCCACATCGATGCTGTCGACGGCCCCGTCGAGAATCCGGTGGGCGACCCGAGGGGCCCGCTGAATGAGGGCCGTGAGCTCTCGCTCGGCCCGCCCGGCGGCGAAGCTCTCGAGATACTGGCCGGTGGCCAGCATGAGCCCGATGATCGCCGCAGTGAGGAACTCGCCCAACGCCACGGCTCCGCCCACGGCGAGGAGGGCGATCACATCGATACCGGGCCGGCCCCGCCGGAGAGCGGCGTATATGTCTCGCAAGAGCGCGGTGAGCGGCAAGAGGGCCGCGGTCGTCCAGGCCACACTTGGCCAGAGGTCCGACGTCCCCAACTGCAGTACCCCGCCTGTCACGAGGGCGCCCGCAGTCAAGCCGAGCATCAGACGGGTCGATCGCTCAGTTCGCATGGCCACCCCCGGCGTTCCGATTGCCGACATCGGCAGCCCCCGAAATGCGGGCTCTCGTCCTCGACCGAGTCATCATCGTCAGCGCCACGAGCCTCGCCGTCGGCGCCGCGTCAGGCCAGGGGCGAACGGCCCGAGTTAGGCCAACCGATGTCATCGAGTGCACCCACCCCACGCGTCGATTCCCCGTGCTCGGTGCCGACAATCTAGGGGTCGTAGGACCCTGGCGATCGCCCTCCGTGGTGCCCCACCATGAGGGGCAGCTGGTATGCCGATCAAGGAGGTGAACGGTATGCCTCCGCATTGTGATTCGATGGACGGGCCGATAGTCCTGGCGGCCCGCCGGGCACTGGAAGCCGAGGACGTCGACCTGGTTCTTCCCTACGTCCATGAAGGCGGGTGGGAGGAAGTCCGGCGAGCATTTGCGATCGTGCGCAAGGCCCGCACCCAGGGCCCCGAAGCCCGGGAAGTGGCGGACCTGTACTTCTTCGAGACGGTGGTCCGCGTGCATCGCCACGGGGAGAATGCGCCTTACACCGGATTGAAGCCTGCCGGGCTGTACGTGGGGCCTGCGATCCCGGTGGCCGAGAAGTCCATCGCCGATGGCAACCCGGGCGAGTTGCTCGAACTGCTGACCAAGCGCTTGAAGGATGAGACTGAGGCGCGGTTCAGTCACCTGCGCGAACTAGCGGCCCGGGCCGAGGAGGATGTCCATCGAGCCCGTCGCTATGTGGCGTACATGCTGGCGACCGAGGTGTGGGCTCATAAGCTATTCGGACAGATCGGGGCGGCCCCCCATGAGGAGGAACACCATCACAACTCGCTCTGAAGCGCGATCCGTGGCCGGGACTGTCCTCACTGTCTAGGAGCGCGGTCTCACTCCGGGAACGGGGATTACGCGTTGCGGGTCTGCCTGTTACTGATTTCTGCGTTCGGCCACGTGGAGAACTCCGGCCAACACGATCGCCGCCAGGCCAACAGAGACCATCAGAAGGCTGCCAGCCGCGAACAAGCCGAGGACGGCCACGACTGCACCCAGCACAGTTAGCACCACAACGGGCATGGAAGCTGAACTCATCGGCCCAGACTAGGGGCGGAGCTTCGTGGCTATCGGTGACGGTTCGGAAGAAAGCCGGATCCACCCGGCGGGACGAACCTAATGCTCGCCGGTGGCCTCCACTAACCGGTCGGCCACGGTGCGGAGGATCTTGGTCGCGACCTGGGGGTGTTCGTCCATGATCGTCGCGAACTCCCGGGGGTTCATGACCAGGGCGGCGACGAGGGTGTCTGTTCTCACGCTGGCATTGCGGGGCCGATTGGTCACGAGGCTCATCTCCCCGACCACGTCTCCGGCGGACAGTTCGGCGACCTTACGTCCGTTCTTTCTCACGGTGGCCCGGCCGCTGAGGATCACCAACGCCTCGCGCCCCACGTCTCCTTCGAGGGCGATGTACTCCCGGGGCTCGATCTGGACCTCGGTGACGCTGTGCGCAATCTCACCCAACTCCTTTTTGGAGAGCCCGGCAAAAAGGGGAACCCGGGAGAGCACGTCGATCTTGTCCGCGCGTCGCTTGAGCAGTGCCATTGCAGCCTCTCGCCGTCAGGGCTGCTGACTGTACTAAGCCGCCTGGGCGCTTGTCCTTTGGAAGGCCGGCCCGGTCACGGGTTATCCGAATCTTGCACCTTCGGAATTGAAGGACAGGTATTCGACGGAACGGGAGGCCCGCGCGTGGATTGGTTAGGCGGGCGGGGGCGGACGTCTGTCACCTCGGAGGGGGGCGGCGGACCCCGACCAGGCGCCAGCCGAAGTCGAGCGCCCAGAGGAGGCCCAGCCCCAACGCAGCGGGCCAGTCGAAGATCAGGGCCACACCGGTGGCGTTGGCCAGCACCAGGGGGAAGACGGGCCGGGCGGTCAGCCGGGTTACATTCGGGCCCAGCGGAGAGCCCGCCAGTACTGGCACCAGGTAGGCCAGCGACCCGAGCAGCACCTGACCCACGCCGGCCGTAACGGCCGCGGCGGTCCCGCCGGTGAAGGGAGTGAGACCCTGTCCCGCCACCAGCCGGCTCCCGACGACGGCGGTCCAGGCGATCAGCCAGGCGACCCCGGCGACCACCTGCCAATAGGGCAGGCCCGCCCTCCAGCCCTTCCTGCCCAGGCGCCAGACGATGCCGGAGAGCAAGCTGAGCGCAGCCACCGAAGTGGTGATGGCTCCTGCCCCGACCACCCACGCCGGCGCCACCAGACCGGCCCCAAACAGCGTCACCGCCCCGAGACACAGCCACCAGGCCACCTTCGCCTCGAGTCCACTGACGGCGCGATGGTGAGCGAAGGTCGCGAGCAGCGTGGGGAGGGTACCGATGATCGTAATGCCGATCAGTCCCACCAGATTGAGGTGGACATGGACCAGTCGCAGCGACGGCGCAGCTTCGGGGAAGACGCCGACGCCCAGGATGGCGCCGATGCTCACCCCCACCATTCCGGAAGCCGTGGCCAGCAGGTAGAAGCGGGCCGATAAGTCGAACCGGCGCAACAAGCTGCGACGGACCGCTCCGAGCAGAGACGCGGCCAGCAATCCCAGCGAGACCACGATCAGCCCCGCCCCGAGCCAGATGAGGCGGCCGGCCCGGACGCCGACCCCGATGAGTGCACATGCGGTGCCTAGCGCGGCCAGCCATCGCTGGGTGGCCGGGAGGCCCCGGGCCGGCGCCGGCGCTGCCGCCCACGTGATGGTGAACAACTGCGTGGCCCCCGAGATGGCCAACAGCACCGTGCCGGCCAGGAAGGCGTGAATCGGTCCCCACCAGGAACCACCGCGTACGGCTGTGACCACCGCCCATCCCATGGCGAGCACCGCGAAGGTTGCCGCCAGCGAAAAAGCCGACCGAGCCAGGCCGTGTGATTCGACCACGCGACGTTGCCTGCGGTCAGACCGCATCGAGCCCCCCAGGGTGGGTCGAAGGCCCCGGCCTTTTGTGACTTTTGGCCATGAGGGCAAATCCGGAGTTGAATACTATGGAATTATGAAACTCGTTTTTCATCGGCGCACGGACCTGGCCCTCTCGGCTCTGCGTGCACTGGCGGACCCGTCGGGCCCGCATCCCGGCTCGATCCTCGCCGATCGGATAGGCACCAGCGTCTCTTTCCTACCCCAGATCATGGCACCCTTGATCCAGGCCGGATGGGTGGTGTCCGAGCGGGGCCCGGGTGGCGGCTATCGACTAACCCCGAGCGCCGCCGACGCCCGCCTGCTCGACGTGATCGAGGCCACCGAAAGCAGAACAGAACCGGCGCAGTGCGTGATGCGGGCCGGCCCGTGCCCGGGGGAATCGCCTTGCGAGATCCATCCGGTCTGGCAGGACGCCCAGCGGGTCCTCACTCAAGGCTTTGCGAGCATTCGGGTACTACCCCACGAGAAAGGAATCCAGACATGACCCAGACCACGAGCCGACCCCCGAGTCGGGCGCAAGGACCTGCACCGGCCCCGCCTCATCCGCACTACGTCCTGGCGACGCTGACCATCCTGGGAGTGGTTGCCACACTGGCCGCGGTCGGGCTGGCCATCGCCTCCCTGATGATCACGGCCAACCGCAACTCGGTGGACGATGCCCTGGTGGCCGACAAAGTGGATACCTACTTGGGGGCGGCCGGAGTGGCCACGGCGGTGGACGACGTGCTCCCCGATCTCGTGCCGAAGGACCAGCTCGCCCCGGCTCCGGCCGATGAGGTCAACGTCGCCGTCGCCCCGGCGATGCCGCCGCCCTCGGGTCGCACGGCCCCGGCCGTGGTCGAGGTCCACTTCGAAGTGGTCGAGGGGATTGCGGCGATCGATCCGGCAACCGGGGTCGAATTCGAGACTTGGGGTTACCGGTTGGTCGATGGTCCCGACGGACTGGTCGTGGGCACACCAGGCCCGGTCATCCGGGCCAGGGTGGGAGACGTCCTCCGCTTCACGATCACCAATCCCGCCACCAGCCTCAACCCTCATAACGTCGACTTCCACGCCGTGACCGGCCAGGGGGGCGGCGCCGAGGCCACGACCGTTGCCCCGGGCGAAACCAAGACCATCGAGGCCCGGCTGCTTTACCCCGGGTTCTTCATGTATCACTGCGCTTACGGAGACATCCCCGCTCACATCTCGCACGGGATGTTTGGGGGAATACTGGTCGACCCCGCGACACCGCTGCCCGAGGTCGCGCACGAGTGGTACATGGTCCAGTCTGAGTACTACACGGTGGGAACCGGGCCCGGCGTGGTGGAATTCGACCGGGAGGCGGTGACCAACGAGAGCCCGACCTTCGTGGTTTTCAATGGCGCGCGGGGGGCCCTCACCGGCGAGAACGCCCTACAGATGGCGGTCGGCGACCGGGCCCGGATCTTCTTCGTAAATGCCGGTCTGAACCTTGACTCCAACTTCCATCCGATCGGATCCCATTGGGACGTGGTGTATCAGGAGGCCGCGCTCCTCAATGCTCCGCTGCGGGGTTCTCAGACCACCCTGGTCCCGGCCGGGGGAGGGACGGTGGTGGAGCTGATCGGTCAGGTCCCCTCGACGATCGTCCTGGTTGATCATGCCCTGTCCCGCGCGGTTGACAAGGGCGCTATCGGTCAGATCGTCGTAACCGGTGCCGAGAATCGCGAGATCTTCGAGGACATCACCGGGGGGGGTGAGGCCACGACCGGCACCACCGCCGGTCACACGATGGGGCCGATGGAGGAGGTGTCAATCATGGCGGGTGCCTTCAACGCCCAGCCGATGGACTCCACCGACGAGTTCGCCGACACCGAAGCCCCGGCCGACTTTTCGGTGAACGTGCTGCGGGTCAAGGTGGGCACGACCGTGACCTGGACCAACGACGACAACCAGATGCACACTGTCACCGCCGTGGATGGCTCGTTCGACTCTGGCTTCGTCGAGCAGGGAAACTCCTTCTCTTACACGTTCACGGAGGCGGGCGAGTTCGAGTACTACTGCCTGCCGCATCCCTGGATGCGAGCCAAGGTGATCGTTGAACCCTGAGAGCTGAGTCAGCGGGGGCCGCCGGCATGGGCTGGCGGCCCCCCGCTCATTTGGAGGAAATCGCGTCGCCTAAGTCGACGCGTGGCTTCCGGCGCAATCCGGATGGCCGCATCCGCAGGAGGCCGAGGCCGCTGCCGTCTCGCCGTGTTCCCGACAGTGGTCGCTACAGAACTCTTGAGTGGCGGCCACCCGACAGGTGCAGGCCTCGTGTGTGCACTTCATGTTTTCCTCTCTCTGGAGCTTGCCAGCCGTGGCGCTTTGTCCTACCCGGGTGGGAGTCGAGCTAAACCGGCTCGAAGCGGGCTGTGAAGTGGCGCAGCCAGCGGGGTTCTTCGATGATCCGGAAGCCGGTGAGCTCACCGGCCCGGTCGGCCACCGCCGCTACCACCTCTCCGACGTAATCGATGTGGCTTTGGGTATACGTGCGCCGGGGGACCGCCAGTCGGACCAACTCCATCGCCGCGGGTTCCTCGGTGCCATCCGGGCGGGGCTTACCGAACATGACTGAGCCGATCTCCACTCCCCGTACCCCTCCTTCCAGATAGAGGGCACAGGCCAGAGACTGGGCGGGATATTGATGGGGCGGAATATGAGGCAACAAGGCCCGGGCGTCCAGATACACGGCATGACCACCCGGGGGCCGGACGGTGGGAACGCCGGCCCGTTCCACCAGTTCGGCCAGGTAGGCGATGGAGCGAATGCGGTAGCGGAGATACTGCTCGTCGAGTGATTCCCACAGACCCTGTGCCACCGCTTCGAGGTCGTATCCCGCCATGCCTCCGTAGGTAGGAAACCCTTCGGTCAGGATTGCCAGGTTGCGACAGTCGGTCGCCACTTCCCGATCGGTGAGCGCGAGGAAACCACCGATGTTGGACATCCCGTCCTTCTTGGCCGAGACGGTGGTGCCGTCGGCCAAGGAGAACATTCTCTGGGCGATCTGCACGGGGGAGGCGTCCTCGTAGCCGGGCTCTCGCAGCTTGATGAACCAGGCGTTTTCCGCAAACCGGCAGGCATCTAGAAAGAGCGGGATTCCGTGGCGTGTGCAGACCGTCCTTACCTCGGCCAGATTGGCCATCGAGACCGGTTGGCCACCCCCGGAGTTGTTGGTGACGGTGACGATCACGAGTGGTATCCGCTCCCGCCCCACCGTTTCGATGGTGGCTTCGAGGGCGGCGACATCCATGTTGCCTTTGAACGGGTGCTGCGAGGAGGGATCGCGTCCTTCGGGGATG
>DATHSX010000250.1:0-5002 GCA_035463935.1 Acidimicrobiia bacterium
TCCGACCCGGGCCGTGAAGTCCCCCACGATCAACACCGCGGTGTGGCCTTGCTCTTGGAAGTCGCGCAACTTGCGCAGCACGACCGCCCAACCCAGGGTGACCGCCGGAGCCGTGGGGTCGAGCCCCAGCTTCACCCGCAGCTTCGCTCCCTCGGCGATTCTCGGACCCAGCTCCCCGGCGGGCCTGACCGCGTCCGTGCGTCGCAGCAGCCGCGCCAGATCCGGGGGGTGAGAGCCAGGCATCAGAGGCGGAAGGTTAAAGCCCGGTGCGCCAAGCGAGCCTTCTCATCCAGCTACGAAGCGCCAGGGCACTTCGGTGGCCTTGCTGATCCCGATGCGGGTGGTCACCCGGATGTCGGTCGGTGCGGGACCGGTGAGCAGCCGCACCTCGGACCGGAGCGAGAACAGATCCACCCCGTTGTGCCTCTCGCTGATCCCCAGTGCCTGGGTCAGCTTGCCGGGACCGTCGGCCAGGTGGTCGACCCTTCCCCGCCGCTCGATCATGGTCTGCAGACCCGTCGTCGGTAGGCCGGCGCGTAGTAGCACGGCCGCGCCGGTGCCTGCCGGGCCACAGACGACGTTGGCGCACCAGTGGATGCCATACGACCGGTAGACGTAGAGCCTGCCCGGCGACTCGAACATCACGACGTTGCGGCCCCGGGGACCGCCAAACGAGTGGCTGGCCGGGTCGTCCTGGTGGTAAGCCTCGACCTCGGTTATGCGCAGCTCTGTCAGCGCACCGCCGATCCGGGTGCGAATTCGCCAACCGAGGAGGAGCGGCGCCACCACCTCCACCGCATCGAGCAGGAAGGTCTTCGGCGGCCCGTTCCTCAGCCCAGTGCCTTCATTAGGATCGCCTTGAACGAGTGGAGGCGGTTCTCCGCCTGGTCGAAGACCCGGGAGCGGGAATGCCCGAGGACCTCGTCGGTGACCTCTTCCCCGCGATGCGCAGGAAGGCAATGCAGGAAGATGGCATCCCTCTTGGCTAGCTCGAACAACTCGAGGTTGACTTGGTAGGGCACAAAAAGCTGGCGCCGGGCAGCGGCTTCCTGCTCCTGGCCCATCGAGGCCCAGACATCGGTGTAGACGGCATCGACTCCGGCGACCGCCTCACGCGGGTCGTGAGTCAGTAGCACCTCGCCATGACGGCGCGCCGTTGTCAGGACCGCAGCGTTTGGTTCGTATCCGGGCGGTGTGGCGACTCTCATCTCGATTCCGGCCATCGTCGCCGCCTGCACGAGGGAATGACAGGTGTTGTTGCCGTCACCCAGATAGGCCAGCCGCGCCCCTTCGAGCCGGCGATGCTCGGCCAGGGTCTGCAGGTCCGCAACGGCCTGACAAGGGTGCTCTCGATCCGACAGCAGATTGACCACCGGGACCGAGACCACCGCGGCTATCCGTTCCAGGTCGGCGTGATCGAATACCCGCAATCCGACCAGATCCAGGTAGCGCTCGAGAACCCGACCGATGTCCTCCGGTGTCTCCCGGGTCCCCAGACCGGCCTGATCGTTGCGTATGACGATTGGGTGTGCCCCCATCTGGCTCGCGGCCACATCGCATGACACCCAGGTGCGGAGCGACGGCTTCATGAAGAAGAAGCCGATCGACCGCCCGGCCAGCGCACCCGCCACGGCGCGCGGATCGGCCTTGATCCGATCCGCCAGCGACACCAACTCCTGCAGATCGCCCGGGTCGAGATCGCCGATGCCGAGCAGGTGGTGCATCGTCAAGTGCCCCGCAGCGTCGCACCGACTTCTTCGGCAGCGGCAATCAGATCGGATCGGATGGCGGTCACTTCCTCGGTAGAGAGCGTATGGTCCGGGGCCCGGAACACATAACGAATGGCCAGGCTCTTGCGGCCTGCGCGCAGTCCCGTCCCCCGGTATTCGTCGAATACCCGCACGGTTTCGAGCAGGTCAGCCTGCGCCGTGGCCGTGGCCATGACCAGCTCGGCTGCGGGCAGATCGTGATCCACCTCGAAAGCCAGATCGAACTCGGCCGCGGGATACAAGCTCGGCTCGTCGAGTTGCCACGGGACGGTCTCGGCGATCAAGGGAGCGAGCTCGAGCTCCCCCGCCGCCACTCGCCCCTCCAGCTCGTACCCGGCAGCGGTCTCCGGATGGATCTCCCCGACGTGACCCACCGCAGCACCGCCAACCAGCACCTCGGCGGTGCGGCCCGGATGAAAGCCCGGAGCCGTAGCCTCACGAAGCTCATACCAGCCCAGACCGAGACCATGGGCCAGCAGGCGCCAGATCGCCGTCGCGGTGTGCACATCGGCAGGTCGCGACTGCCCCGTCAGGTCCCGCGGCCCGAAACTTCCGGCGATGGCAAAGCCCAGCCGCTCGGGTTGTGCCGGCACCCGCGGATCGTCGTCCCATTGGCGATTGAAGAACACCCGGCCGGTCTCGAACAAGGCGGCGTCGGCGATACCCCGCGCGGTGTTGTATCGGAGCGAACGAAGCAAGCCAGGTAACAACGAGGTTCGGAGCGAAGCCAGCTCGTCGTTGAGAGGGTTCTTCACTTTGATGGTGGCCCGGGCCTCATGGCCGGCCGGATAGGCGAAGAGGTCGAGGTCGCCGACCCCCTGAAAGGAGAGATTCACAGCCTGACTGAGGCCCGCGCCGGTCAGGAGCCTGCGCAGCTGACGATGGCGCCGCTGCTCGACCGTCCACGACCCACCT
Organism: Acidimicrobiia bacterium; assembly: GCA_035463935.1. GTDB lineage: Bacteria > Actinomycetota > Acidimicrobiia > Spongiisociales > ZC4RG35 > DATEEG01. The sequence continues at coordinate 2,685 of DATHSX010000250.1, forward strand.
GGTCCGGTGGGGGTCGTTTCCCGGAAGTGGTCGTAGCCGTGGAGGCGGGCGACCTCCTCGGCCAGATCGACAGCGCGCGTCAGATCTCGGCGAAAGGTAGGGATGGTCACCCGGATCGGGTCCTTACCCTCAACCTCGAAATGGAGCCGCCGCAGCAAGGGGGCAACCTCCTCGGGAGAGACGTCGGGAGCCAGCACCCTGGTGATCTCGGAGAGCGTGGCGGTCAACTCGAGCGGGTGGTGCTCCACGGCGATCTGGTCTACCCAACCTGCCGGCGACTCACCGCCACCCAGTTCCAACATGAGCCGGGTGGCCCGGGCGGCGGCGATCGGTGGCAGGAGGGGGTCGACTCCCCTCTCGAAGCGGGAGGAAGCCTCCGAACGGAGGCCGTGACGACGGCTCATGTACATCACGGTCGGGGGGTCCCAGGCGGCTGCCTCGATGAGCACCCTGCTGGTTGACTGGGACACCTCCGAGTCCGCTCCCCCCATGGTGCCGGCCAATCCCGATGCCTTCTCGTCGTCGGCGACGACCAGATCGTCGGTGGTCAGGTGCCGGTTGATCCCGTCGAGGGTGGTGAGGGTCTCGCCGGGATGGGCCCGGCGCACGATGATGTGCTCGGCGGCCACCCGATCGAGATCGAAGGCGTGCAGCGGCTGGCCGAGTTCGAGCATCACGTAGTTGGTCACGTCGACGACGTTGGCGATGGGCCGCACCCCGGCGGCTCGCAGCCGCTGGCGCAGCCAGAAGGGCGATGGCCCAATGCGGGTGCCGCGGAGCTCACGGGCCACGAATCGGTGACATCCGCCCGGGTCTGCTATCGACACCCGGATGCCGGTTGTGCCCTCGACCGTGGGGGGCTCAACCGGGGGCATGGCAAACGGCACCCCGAAATAGGCCGACAGCTCCCGGGCCGCCCCGACCATTGACATCACGTCGGGCCGGTTCGGGGTAATGGCCAGATCGAAGATCACATCCGGCAACGCCACCAACTCGGCGAATTCGACGCCGACCGGCGCGTCGGGGTCGAGTACGAGGATGCCGGCGTGGTCATCCCCCAGCCCCAGTTCTCGCTCCGAACAGATCATCCCGGCCGATTCCACCCCTCGGATCTGGCGATGCCCGATCTGCAGTCCTCCCGCCAACGTCGCTCCCGGGACCGCAAACGCCACCTTGGCCCCTTGCTCGAAATTCCAGGCCCCGCACACCACCTGGACGGATTCCCGACCGGTGTTGACCCGGCACACCCGCACCTTGTCAGCGTTGGGGTGCCTCTCGACGGCGTCCACCCGGGCCACATAGACCCCGGTCCAATCCGGGTTTCTGATCTCGAGGTTCTCCACCTCGTGCCCCAGCGACGCAAAGACCGTGCGCAACTCCTCCGGGTCCTGAGTGGGGAGATCGATGTAGTCGGACAACCAGCGCAGCGAGACCTTCACGAAAAGCGCGGCCTTTCGTGAGCCTCCCGCCTCCGGGAGCCAGTATCGGGCCGCACCCCGCTGTGCGGACGGGACCCGCCGAGCTGGGGTTCGCTCGTCGCTTCTAGCCGGCAGCGGGTCATCGAAACTGGCTCAGCACTCGGAGATCGTTGTCGATGAAGTGGCGGATGTTGGAGATGCCGTGGCGGACCATGGCAAGACGCTCGACCCCCATTCCAAAGGCGAAGCCCGTCACCTGTTCGGGGTCGTAGCCGACCGCGCTGAACACGTTGGGGTCGACCATCCCGCATCCTGCCATCTCGAACCAACCGGAGCCTTTGCACACGCGACACGCCGTCCCATCGCCTCCACAGACAAAACAGGAAACATCGAGTTCGGCGGAGGGCTCGGTGAAGGGAAAGAAGCTGGGTCGCAGCCGAATCACCTGCCTCGGCCCGAAGAACTCACGCGCGAAATAGGCCAGGGTCCCCTTCAGGTCGGAGAGGGTCAGGCCCTGATCGACCGCGAGACCCTCGAGTTGGTGGAAGACGGGCAGATGGGAGGCATCGATGGTGTCGGCTCGATAGGTCTTGCCGGGTACGACCACAAACACCGGGGGCTCGTGGGTTTCCATGTAGCGGGCCTGCATCGGTGAGGTGTGAGTGCGCAGCAGCATCTCGTCAGCCGGGTCCCCGTAGTCGAGATAGAGCGTGTCGGTCTCCAGCCGGGCGGGATGGGTCGCGGGTGTGTTGAGAGCGTCGAAGTTGTACCAGGCCAGTTCGGCTTCAGGGCCTTCGGCGACTCGGTAGCCCATGCCGATGAAGATGTCACAGACGGCGTCGATGGTTTGCTGAATCAGATGCTCGGTGCCTTCAGGAAGAGTCCAGCCGGCCAGTGTCA
>DATHSX010000251.1:0-2245 GCA_035463935.1 Acidimicrobiia bacterium
TGGGCGACCACCGCTCGGGCGGTGGCCTCGGGGAGGTGGGAGGTGCAGTAGACGATGGTCCTGGCCCGGCGCAGATCGATGTCCCCGGCCGTCAGGGCTTGCGCTACTCGGGGGAGTCGGACCAGCCGCAGCGCGAACGAGAGTTCCGCATCGGCGGCCCGCCGGGTTAGCCGCAACGCCACTGCGATCTCGGCGGCTGCCGCCTGGAAGGCCAGCTCCGGGTCGGGGTCGAGCTGTTCCATCGTCTCGTAGATGGCGGCCATCGATTCGTACACACCGGCCTGAAAGAACGAGACCATTCGCTGTCGGCCGGCAAGCAATGACACCCCGTCGCATCCCGAAAGTAGGGCATCGTCTCCGTCGGCTGCCGTTGCCATGGGTGCTGCCGGCTGGTTCATCTCTCCTGCCACTTATCCGAACACCTGTTCGATGATTATGAGCGACGCCGCCGACAGAATCAATAGGTCTGATCAGCGAAATCCGGTGAAGCTGTCAAGGTCGACACTGCGCCCGCCTCACACGGTCGACGAAGCGAGCAGCTCTCTCGCCCTCACTAGATCTGCCTCATCGAATCCCTCGGTGAAGGTGCCATGAAGCGCCGCCAGCTCTTCGCTGCCGTCAGGGGAGTGGCCCATCGCCCGTCGCAACCCCACCAGGCGGGTTCGGGCCCTGAGTTCGGTCAAGCGCTGTCTCCGGGCCAGGGAGCCTTCAATTGCGGTCAGGTAGACCGCTTCGGCCAGGGTGGGATCAGGCTCAGGCAGCATCATCAGGAAGTCGCCTTTGGACACGAGCAGCTCAGGGTCGACATAGCGCTGGTCGACATAACGCTGGGACCCTTCCGCCGTCATGGCCTCTTCGATCAGCTCCAGCGCTCGTGCCGGTTGGCCGGCCAGGGCGTGCACCACGGCACGAAGGCTGAGAACCAGAGGCCAGAAGATCGGTGGTGTCGTCAATCCCCGGTACAGATCGACCCCGACCTCGGTCAGCACCAGCCCTTGGTCGGGTTGGCCGAGGGCGGTCAACGCCACGCCCTCGAGCACTTTCGCCAGGGTCATCCACAACGGGTAGTCGTTGTCCTCGGCCAGCTCCGCCAGCTCCTTGGCCCGGCCGAGCGCCTCGTCGAACCGGCTTCTGCCCAGGGCGAGGAAACCATTGTGGTAGAGGGCATAGGCGATGCTGTAGGGGTGGTCGATCTCCCGGGCGAGGACGAGAGCACCGGCCACCCGTTCGACGCCTCGATCCAGCGCCCCGCCCGACCAGAAGAGAAGCCCGGACGCGACCCGGGCCACCACTCCGGTGTTCGGCCCGAGCCGGAAGCGGTTGGAGCCATGCACCCGGGGATTGTGAAGCTCGATGGCCCGCTCGAGATGGGGGAGGCCGGTGTCGAGGTCGCCGCTGAAGGCAACCGCCGCCCCGACCACGTAGTGGCCCTCGGCCGTCACCGAGTCGTCCCGTTCCCGTTCGCCGAGTTCGAGCAGCTGACGACCCATATCGGCGGCGTGTTCGAAGTCGGCGATGCTCATGTAGTAGGTGGCCAGAGCCCGAATCACCGGGAAACGCTGGGCGGCTGCGCCGCTCGCTTGGGACATGTCGAGGACTTTCTTGAAAGCCTCTTCCACCTCGACCCCATAGCCGCGCACCGCCATCACCGCCCGGGCCAGGCTGGTGCGGATGGAGAGCTCCTCGGCCGCCAGCTCTTCTGACGGCTCCGCCCGTCCCAACACCTGCAGGGTGTCGGTGGCCAGCTCGATGGCCGCGTGGTACCACCCTTTGGCCTCGTGGAGTGCCCACAGCCCGTCGATGAGTTGAAAGAGCTGGGCTAGGTCGTCCTGTTGCACCCAGAAACGCCAGGCCGTGCGCAGGTTGCCGATCTCGGACTCCAGGTCGTCAAGGGCAGACTCCCGGTCGGTGCCCCCCAGGCGATCCTTGAGCCCTTGGGCAAAGGCGGAGAAGTGGAGGGCGTGGGCCCGCCGCACCGCTTGCTCTCGCTCCGGCTCTTCGGCGAGGAGCGTCTCGGCGTACTCCTTGATCATCAGCAGCATCGAGAACCGTTGCGACCCCCCGCGGTCGTCGCTGCGGATCAGGCTCTTGTCGACGAGGGCGGCGAGGGAGTCGATGACAGCGCCAATGCCGAGGGCGGCGGCCACGGTTTCGATGGCGGTAAGCCGGGTGGTGGAGAAGACCGACATGAGCTCGAAGACGTTGCGTTCCTCGTGGTCAAGCAGCTCGTAACTCCAGCCGATGG
>DATHSX010000252.1:0-7431 GCA_035463935.1 Acidimicrobiia bacterium
CTGGCGGCTGCCTGCCCGGGTCTGGAATTCGTCAACCTGGCCGTGCCGGGGGCTACCTCGACCAGTCTGATCGCCGTGCAGCTGCAACCCGCCCTGACATTGATCGGCGATCGCAACGGGGACGCCGACGCCGAGAACGACGTGATCCTGATCACGCTCACGATCGGGGGTAACGACCTCGTCAACCCGGTGTTCGCCGCCTGCTCCGCCGGCGTCACGCCAGAGTGCGTCCAAACGGTTCAGAGCATTTTCACAACGTATGCCGCCAATCTGGCGGTGATATTGGGTTCGCTGCGAAACGCCGCGGGTCCCGACACCCAGATCGTCGTCATGACCTATGACAACCCGCTGGGTTCGTGCTTCCGGGCACCCCTGGAGCCGTTGGCTGATCTGCTCCTCGAAGGGGGAACCGGCTTTCCGGTTGGGTACAACGACATCATCCGTTCGGTAGCGGCAGCATTTCAGGTCGACGTGGCCGATACCTTCGGACAGCTTGAGCCCGACGACTGGCTCGGAGGAAACGATTGCACCCATCCCGATATCAGCGGTCACCACAAGATCGCCGAGATCTTCCTGGACGTCATCGCCTGAGTCACCCCGGATCGTGGAATCGTGAGGGGCCCCGAGGGGCCCCTCACTTATTGGCGCCAGACCGAACCTCTCGAGAATTTGACTTGGGTGAGATTTAGTACTAAAACCGCTCTTGCTTCACGAAACGAAAGGAAAGAAGCACATGAAACGTTCGCTGATTCTGTTGTTGATCGCCCCGGCGGTCGTGGCGGCTGCCTGTGGCAGCACCGCCGATACCACCACCTCAACCACGGCCGCTCCGGCCACCACCACCACCACTGTTGCGGCGATGGAGCCCGAACTGGCCGACATCGTCGGCGTAGCCACCGAGGCGGGCAGCTTTTCAACCCTGCTCACCGCGGTCGACGCGGCCGGACTGGTCGACACCCTCCAGGGTGAAGGCCCGTTCACCGTGTTCGCCCCCACCGACGAGGCCTTCGCCGCCCTCCCCGAGGGCACCCTCGAAGCACTGCTGGCCGACACCGAGGCATTGAGCCAGGTGCTGCTCTACCACGTGGTATCCGGTGAAGTGCTGGCCTCCGAGGTGATCGGTCTCGACCGCGCCACCACGGTCCAGGGCGAGGACATCGCCATCTCCATCGACGGGGACTCGGTCCGGGTCAACGAGGCCAAGGTGGTCACCACCGACATCGCCGCCTCCAACGGAGTCATCCACGTCATCGACCAGGTGATCCTGCCCCCCTCGATGAGCGAGGCGGCGGCAATGGGCGACATCGTCGAAACCGCTCAGGCAGCCGGTGGTTTCACCACTCTGCTGACCGCGGTCGAGGCGGCCGGGTTGGTCGACACCCTCAAGGGTGAAGGCCCCTTCACCGTGTTCGCCCCCACCGACGCGGCCTTCGCCGCCCTCCCGGCAGGCACCATCGAGGCCCTGCTGGCCGACACCGAAGCCTTGACGGAGATCCTGCTCCATCACGTCGTGCCAGGCCAGGTGACCGCCGATCAGGTGATCCAACTGGACTCGGCGCAAACGGTGGAGGGCTCGACGATCACTATCCGAGTCGAGGACGGCACGGTGTTCATCAACGACGCCCAGATCCTCACTACCGACATCCTCACCTCCAACGGGGTCATCCACGTCATCGACCAGGTGATCCTCCCGGCCTGAGCGCCCTTTCCTCCTCCCGGGCGCTAGGGAGGAGGGTGGAGTCCGGCTCCGGCCGGACTCCACCCTCGCAACTCACAAGAAGTAGGTTTCAGACATGACAGCCGCAGACACCACGATCGAGGCCGGTTGGCCGGGAGTCCTGGCCCGCCTCCGCCGCTACAACATCGCCATGGGGGTCCTCCACGCTCTGCAGGGGGTAGCCGTTCTGGTCCTCGCCAACTCGTTCACCTTGCCGGTGACTGGCAGCTTTTTGGAAGGACCACCCGGATCTCCCGCCGCCGAACCGGTTCGACTGGCCAATGTGTCGGTCGCCTGGGGAGTGGCCGGCTTCCTCTTCCTGTCGGCGATCTTCCATCTGCTGATCTCATCACCCGGCTTTTTCGAGCGCTACGGCGCGGGATTGGCCCGCGCCCGTAACTACTTCCGGTGGGTGGAGTACTCACTGTCCTCCTCCCTGATGATCGTCCTCATCGCCCTGCTGACCGGGATCAGCGACGTCGCCGCCCTGATCGCCCTCTTCGGGGTCAACGCCTCCATGATCTTCTTCGGAGCGATACAGGAGAAATACGAACGCCCCGGCGGATCGCTCTTGCCTTTCTGGCTGGGGTGTGTGGCGGGCGCCATCCCCTGGATAGCGATCGGGTTCTATCTGTTCAGTCCGGGTAGCGCCGCCCAGCCTCCCGGGTTTGTCTACGGAATCTTCTTCTCGCTCTTCGTTTTCTTCAACATCTTCGCTCTCAATATGTGGCTCCAGTACCGACGGGTCGGTCGATGGCGCAATTACCTGTATGGTGAAAGGGCTTACGTCCTGCTGAGCCTTGTCGCCAAATCAGCCCTGGCCTGGCAGGTCTTCGGTGGCACTCTCGCCGTCTGACGCGGTTCGACCAACCGGTACCAAGGTGCTGGTGACTGGAGCCACCGGGTACCTGGGCGGCCGGCTGGTCCCCCAACTGCTGGCGGCGGGCCACGACGTGCGGTGCATGGTGCGCCGGCCGGCGGGCCTGGCCGGCCTTCCCTGGCACCAGCAAGTCGAGGTAGTAACCGCCGATGCCCTGCAACCTGAATCTCTCGACGCCGCCCTGGAGGGAGTCGGCACCGCCTTCTACCTGATCCATTCGATGGACGGCGGAGAGCGGTTTGCTGCCCGTGATCGCCAAGCTGCCGAGAATTTCCGGCGGGCGGCCGAACGACAGGGCGTGCGCAGGATCGTCTACCTGGGCGGTCTGGGGCGCTCTGGATCCGGACTCTCCAGCCACCTCGCCAGCCGGCAGGAGGTGGGACGAATCCTCGGAGCGGGTCAGATCGCAGTGACCGAGGTGAGAGCGGCGGTGATCATCGGATCGGGCTCAGTCTCTTTTGAGATGCTCCGCCATCTGACCGAGGTGCTCCCGGTAATGATCACACCGAGCTGGGTGCGGACCCGCTGCCAACCAATCGCAGTGCGGGATGTGCTGGCCGTCCTGGTCAAGTTGCTGGATGAGCACCGGCCCGGCCACCAGATCCTCGAAGTGGGCGGACCCGACGTCCTCACTTACCAGGACATGATGCAGGTCTATGCGGAGGTGGCCGGCTTGCGCCGCCGTCTGATCATTCCGGTGGCGGTGCTGTCGCCCTCGCTCTCGTCCCGGTGGGTGGGTTTGGTGACACCGGTTCCCACCCAGGTCGCCCGTACCCTCATCGACAGTCTCACCAGTGAGGTGGTGGTCACCGACAACGCCGCCCCCGCGCTAGTCGGGCATCCCCTGAGCTCTTACCGGCAGGCTGTCACCGACGCCCTGGAACGGGTGGAAGGGCACGACGACGAGACCCGCTGGTCCGAGGCAGTGGAGCAGCCGGCGGCCAGACTTCCCACCGATCCCGCCTGGGCGGGGGCCCGCTGGATGCGCGACCGCCAGGTCGTCGAGACGACCGCCCCGCCCGAAGACGTCTTCTGGGCCGTCACCCGCATCGGCGGCGAGGTGGGCTATTACGCCGCGGGTTGGGCCTGGTGGCTGCGTGGTCTGATCGACCGGATGGTCGGTGGAGTGGGTCTACGGCGAGGGGCGGGACCCCGGGCCGTACTGAAGACCGGCGACACCCTCGACTTCTGGCGGGTGGCCGACGTCTGCCAGCCGCGCCGACTGTTGCTGGTCGCGGAGATGCGACTGCCCGGCGAGGCGTGGCTCGAGTTCGAGGTGGAAAGCGACCACGGGCGGACCCGGTTGACCCAGACCGCCCACTTCGCTCCGCGGGGCCTACCGGGGCGCGTCTACTGGTACCTGATGTTGCCGTTCCACTCGATGGTGTTTGGCCCCATGGCCCGACGCCTGGTGGGGGCTGCGGAGAGACGCCCTCGCCCGGCGGTTCCAGGAACTTCGTACTCGGAAAGGACGCCACATGGGCAGTTATGAGGGAGCGGTGGAGACGGGCCGGCCGGTGGCGGAAGTCTTCAACTACATAGCCGACTTTCGCAATGCCGCGGAGTGGGACCCCGCAACGGTCAGCATCTCGCAAACCGCCGGGGACGGTGCCGGTTTAGGGGCGCGCTACCGGCTCGTGACGAAGTTCCTGGCTAGCTCGGTGCCTCTCGACTACGAGACCACCGGCTTCACTCCCCCCAACCGGCTGGTTCTGAGTTTCGAGGGTGGGAACGTCGCCGGCACCGACACGATCACCGTGAGTTCGACCGGAGACCGTTCCCGCCTTACCTACCACGTGGACTTCCGGCTGAAGAAGGGACGCCTGCTGGAGCCGCTGGTCGGGCCCTTCTTCCGTCGCACCGCTAACCGCGCCCTGGCCGGACTGGCCCGGGCCCTGGGAGGAAGAGTCGTTACCGGCTGATCCACGAGGGCAGGCGGCCTGGCACCGACGCCGCCCACTGCCTCGATCAAACGCTTCGGGCTGTCACCCGGCGGTGGGCTTGTTTAGTGATAATATCGCGTCGATGCCCCTACCTGCCGCCGCTCTCAGCATGCAAGAGGCCGCCGACCGCCTGGGAGTTCACTACATGACCGTCTACCGGTATGTGCGACTCGGCATGCTCCCGGCCCGCAAGGTCGGAGCAAGCTGGCGCATAGACCTGGCCGACCTCGAGCGATTGGACACCTCCCCCACGGTCCCGGCTCGCAGACGATCGGCCCCCTGGCGGGACCGCCTCCAGGCGAGGATGCTGGCGGGCGACGAGACCGGCAGCTGGGGCGTGGTGGAAGCGGCCTTCGCCTCGGGGATGGAGCCCCGCGACTTCTACTGCGAGGTCCTGACACCGGTGCTGCACGCCATCGGAACGCTATGGCAGGCAGGCAAGGCGGGGGTCGAAGAGGAGCATCTCGCCAGCAATGTGGCCGCCGGGCTCATCGGCCGGCTCGGTCCCCGTTTCGCCCGCCGGGGAAGGAGGAAGGGGACGGTGGTGATGGCCATGCCCGAAGGCGAGCGGCATCATCTGGGCTCGGCGATGCTCGCCGACATCCTCCGCCTGGACGGGTACCGGGTGCTCAACCTGGGGGCCGACACCCCTTCCCCGGCGTTGGTCGCCGTCCTCCGCCAAATCGAAGACCTCTCCGCCGTGGCGGTGGGGGTCGTCAACACGGAGCGCCTCGCCGCCGCCGCCTCGCTCATCAACGCCATTCGCCGTACGGTCGGCAACGTGCCGGTGATAGTGGGTGGAGCGGCGGTGCCCGATGAGGAGGCCGCCCTTCGGCTCGGGGCCGACGGCTGGGCGAGCGACGCCCGCGCAGTAGGGGGGTTGATCACCGGACTGGTCGCCTCTCACCAATCTCACTGATCGGGACGACCGGTAGCTTGGAGGCCCGCAGATGAGAGACGCCGCGGTTCGCCGCCTGTCCCGAATCCACTCGATCATCTACCGGCTTACCGGCGGACGCGTCGGCAGCCGCCTGGTGGACAACGACATGCTGTTGCTCATCACCTCCGGCCGGAGAAGCGGCAGGCGTCACGCCGTCCCCCTCCTCTACCTGCGCGAGGGCGAGAGCCTGGTGTTGATCGCTTCCTACGGGGGCCGGCCCCGCCATCCGGACTGGTATCTCAATCTGCGGGCCGACCCAGTGGTCGAAACCCAGATCTTCGAAGAGCGTCGTCGGTGGCGGGCCCGCACCGCCGGACCGTCCGAACGGGAGCGCTGGTGGCCTCTGGTGGTGACCGCCTATCCCGGTTATGACGACTACCAGTCCCGGACGGACCGGGAGATACCGTTGGTGTTTCTCGACCCCTACCCCTGAGCTCAGCGGCCGACGCTGAGAATTGTGGCTCCTCCGAAAGCCAGCGCCGGGGCGACCTGAAAGACATCGGCCCGTTCATTCCAGGCCTGAAAACGGGGATCGTTGTCGTGCTCGTGATGACCCTCATCGGTCGCGAAGACGGCAACGATCAAGTACTGGACCGCCCCCTCGACCGGGCGAGAGGATATCTCCATCCGTTGCAGGGACGCCCACACCATGATCCCCCGGGCGAAGAAGTCCTGCCAGATGGGGAGCTCATGGCGGCGGAATCCCTCCTCGAAGTCCTCGACCAGGTCCTGGCCGACACTCAGCACTATGGCGGCTGTCTCCATCAGACCTCCTTGGGGTTCATCTCCAGGTGCACCGTGATCGGGTCGAAAGGGCTCAGCTCGAAGGAGACTTCCGCAGCGATGCCGGCTATCGGCGGGACGACCGAACCGGTGATCACCACGTCACCGGCCCGCAGCCGCTCACCCGACGCGGCCAGCACATCGGCAAGTTCGCCGACGATCGCCCCCAGGTCCCCCGTGAGGGCTTCCAGTTCGGAAGTCCGCGTCACTTCTTGGCCGTCGATCAGAACCCGGGCTGCTAGGCCCGCCAGGCGGCCGCCGGCCCGCGCCCGGTCGGGCGTGCCCAGGATCAGTTGCCGGTGAAAAATGTTCCGGGTGAGAACCGGCTCCACCTCGAGGCGGTCGAGGTCCACATCGGCCAGTTCGATCGCCGGACCGAGCGAACCGATCGCCTTCCGCACGGCCGTGGGGTTCGCTCCCGACCCCAGGTCGGCATCCATGTAGACCGCCACCTCTGGTTCGACTACCGGACGAGTCCAGCCGGAGATGTCGACGATCGCACCGGAGGGGAGCAGTGTGAGGTCGGTGAGGTGACCCGCCAGCGGGGCAGTTATGCCCATGCGCCGCAGGCCCTCCGGCGAGCCGAAGCCGAGCTTCCAGCCAATCGGCCGGGCCCCGCGGTCGATCATCCTCCGCCGTTGGGCGAGGAGGCGAGTCATCCCCGCCCGGATGCGGGCGTCGTCCCACTGTCTCATGACGATCGGGGTTCCCGATCGGCCTCGTAGCCGGAGTCCTCCAGCGACCCGCAGCCGCTCCAGCCCCAAATCAGCACGACGTCGGAGCCGCCGGTGTTGTCAAAGCCGTGCCAGCGGCCCCGCGGAGTGAAGATCACGTCGCCCTCACCGGCGGGCTCGGTGCCGTTGTCGGTGTAGATGCGACCGCTGCCCGAGACGACGATGAAGAACTCGTCGGCGTGACGGTGCAGATGCCGATCGTGCCTGGCCCCGGGAGGCAGGACCGTCCGCCCCAAGAGAAACTGGTCGGTGCCGGCGGTGGCCCGGTCGATGAGGAACTGGACCTTCATGTCCACCCAGCCCTCTTCGCGACGAAGGCCGCCGACGGTGGGAACCGCCGCGAGGTTGGTGCGATACCGCTCCATCAGGACCCTCCCAGCATCCGATAGACGTCAAAGACCGTAACGAAGTCGCGGTGGTCGATCCCCAGGCCG
>DATHSX010000253.1:0-6044 GCA_035463935.1 Acidimicrobiia bacterium
GGGAAGGAGTTGATCGCCACCACCACCGGAAGGCCGAACCGCTTCACGATGCGGATGTGGGCGAGCAGGTTGGGGATGCCGGCCTGCAGCAGCGATAGGTTCTCCTCGGTGTAGGCCTTGTCGAGCGGCCGTCCCAGCACGACCCGGGGCCCACCGCCATGGGTCTTGAGGGCGCGCACGGTGGCCACCAATACGACGCAGTCGGGTTTCAGACCCGAGGTGCGGCATTTGATGTCGAGGAACTTCTCCATCCCCATGTCGGCGCCGAAACCAGACTCGGTGACCACGTAGTCGCCCAGGTGCAGGGCCATGCGATCGGCCAGAATCGACGAGTTGCCGTGGGCGATGTTTCCAAAGGGCCCGGCGTGCACAAAAGCGGCCTGACCTTCCAGCGTCTGCATCAGGTTGGGATGGAGGGTTTCTTTCATCAGCACCGTCACCGCCCCGGCCACCCCCAGATCCTCCAGGGTCAACGGCTTGCCGCCCTTGGAATTGCCGAAGACGACTCGGGCCACTCGCTCGCGCAGGTTGCGAAGGGCGCTGGCGTAGTCGGCCCCGTCCACCAGCGCCAGGATCGCCATCAGTTCGGAGGCAACGGCGATGTCGAAGCCGGTCTGGCGAGGCCGCCCTTCCTCTCGTCCGCCGAGGCCCACGATCACGTTGCGAAGGGCCCGGTCGTTGATGTCCAGCACCCGGTTCCACTGCAGGTCGAACACGTCGATCCCGAGCCGGGGCAGGCCCAGCTTGGTGAGGGTCTCATCCGGGAGCCGGCTCTCGTGAAACCAGCGGGCGTCGATCGCCGCCGCCACCAGGTTGTGGGCCACGGTGATGGCATGAACGTCACCGGTGAGATGGAGGTTGAACTCGTCCATCGGCACTACCTGGCTGTAGCCGCCTCCCGCCGCCCCACCTTTGATCCCGAAGGTGGGACCCATCGACGGCTGGCGGATACAGGCGATGGCGTTGTGCCCCAGGGCCCCCAGCCCCTGGGTGAGGCCGACCGTCGTGGTGGTCTTCCCCTCGCCCAGTGGGGTGGGCGTGATGGCGGTGACATCGACGTACTTGCCGCGGGGACGCGAGCTGATCCGTCGGAGCGAGTCGAGATGAACCTTGGCCTTGGTCTTCCCGAATGCGATCAAGTCGTCCTCATCGAGGCCGATGCGGGTGGCGACCTCCCCGATCGGCAACAACTTGGCGGCTCGAGCGATCTCGATGTCGCTGGGCACGGACATGAAGCTTCCTCTCTCTATTCGTTGCGAGCAGTGAATCGGGCGGCGGCTTCGACCACCTTTCGTGCCACCGCCCTGGTTGCTCCCTCGGCGGGGAACCGGTACGAAGGGCCGTGCACATGGATGGCGCCGAGCGGGCGCCCCCGGTTGTCGTAAACCGGGGCGGCGACCGAGTTGATGCCCTCGGCGAACTCCTCGTAGATCCAGCAGTAGCCCGCCTCGCGGATCTCCTCGAGCCGGTTCCTGATCAACTCCGGCTTGACCACCGTGTGCGGCGTATAGGCCTCGAGGCGGCGGCGCAGGTATCGATCGATCTCGGGCTGGGGCCAGTTGGCCATCACGCATAGGCCGGAGGGTCCGACATGCATGGGCACCGTCAGGCCGGTGTAGTCGCGCACCTGCACCGGGTTGGGGCTTTCGATCTGCACGAGATAGTGGATGCTGTAGCCGCTGGGGACGCTGAACCCCGCCGCTTCTCCTAGCTGGTGGGAAAGCCAGTGCAGATGAGGGCGGACCGCGGTGGCAAGAGCAGCCGACGCATCAACGGCACCCGCCAGTTCGGCCAGGGTCGACCCCACTCGGTAGGTCCGCCCGTCCTCGTCCCTGGTTACGGCCCCGAGCTCGTCGAGCGTGGCGAGGATCCGGGCCACGGTGGATTTGGGAAGCTTGGCCCGGGCGGCGAGCTCGGTCAGACCCGAAGGAGCCACGGCCAGCGCCCGCAAGATCCCGAAGGCCCGGTCGATGGACTGCACCCCGGATCGCTCGGTGGCAGGTGGCATCAAGCGGCCTTTCTCCGCGCCTGTTCCCACCAGGCGATGGTGGGACCGATCTGATTGAAGGTGAAGACATGGAGCCCTTTGAACCCGAGACCCGGATCGAGTTGACCGAGCTCGCGAATCAGCTTGTCGGGTTTGTACTGGCCCCCCCGGACGAGACGCCAGATCGCCTTGCGGTTCTTGGCCAGGAACCGTACGGAGGTGCCGACGCCGATCCTGCTGGCGATCCCCATCAACTTGACAGGGTCGGACACCCCGGGCACTCCCACCTTGACCGGGAGCCGGACTCCGTCGATTCGTGATCCGCGGATCCAGTTTTCGATGGCTGGCACGTCGAAGCACATCTGCGTGACGACGTAGGTGGCGTAGCGCTGCTTGTCGATGAGGGCCTGGCGAAGCTGGTCGCCCGAGATGAACGGGTGGCCCTCCGGATAGCCGGTGATGCCGATGTCGGCAAAGCCGTGACCGATGTCTTCCATCTCTTGGAGGAGAGCCAGGGCGTCGGCAAAGCGGCCGGGATCGTCGGCATCACCACCGACCACGAACACCTCGTTGATGCCCGCCGCACCAAGGCGGCCGATGATGGCGGACAGCTCGGACCGGTCCTTGATCATCCGGGCCGCCAGGTGGGGCACGACCCGATGCCCCCGGTCATGGAGTGAGACGGCCATATCGAGTGTTGCCTGGGTCCCCTTGGCCGGACTGGCCGTGACCGAGACGCTGGCTCCCGGCGGCAGGAGGGCGGCCTTCTCCAGTGCGGCCTTCAAGGGGATGACCTCGAAGGTGGCGCTCTCCAGAAGCTGGGAGATCAACCCGCCCATCTCGCTCAGACGTCCGAATCGGGGAAGGCGGCCTTGCGCCGAGCGATCCAGTCGACCAATTCGGCTTCCTTGGATTCGTCCAGTTCGGGGGGCTCGTAGCTGTCGAGCAGGTCATGCCAGGTGGTGGCGGCCCGGGTCACCGCCTCCCGCGAGCCCGCTTCCAGCCATTGCTCGAAGCTGTTGTTGTCAGCGAGGTTGCTGCGCCAGAAGGCGTTCTCGAAGTTGGCCAGAGTATGGGCGTTGCCGAGGAAGTGCTGACCGGGGGGGTTCTCCAACAGCGCGTCGAGCGCCAGTCCGTTGTCGGACAGATCGACCCCTCCCACGACCGTCGCCGCCATGGCCGCCTGGTCGGCATCGAGGATGAACTTCTCGTAGCCCATCGTCAGGCCCCCTTCCAGCCAGCCGGCGGTATGGAGCACGAAGTTGACGCCGGCCAGGATGGTCGGGAAGAAAGTGGCGGCCGACTCGTAAGCGGCCTGGTAGTCGGGGACCTTGGCGGCGGTGAGGTTGCCCCCGCTTCGAAACGGCACGCCCAGACGGCGGGCCAGGGCGGCCATGACAAACAGCATCATTGCCGGCTCCGGCGTGCCGAAGGTGGGGGCACCGGACTGCATCGAGATCGACGAGGCGAAAGAGCCGAACACCACCGGGGCGCCCGGGCGTACCAGCTGGCAGAAGGCCATCCCGGCCAGGGCCTCGGCCAGGGTCTGGGTGGCGGTGCCGGCCACCGTCACCGGCGCCATCGCCCCGGCCAGGATGAAGGGCGTGATGAGACACGCCTGGTTGTTCTCGGCGTACACCTTGGCCGAGCCGAGCATGTTGTAGTCCCAGCTCATCGGGCTGTTGGCATTGCAGAGCGAGAGCAGGACGGTGTTGGCAGCGACGAAGTCCTCGCCGAACACGATCCGGGCCATGTCGACGGTGTCCTGGGCTCGCTCGGGCGCGGTCACCGAACCCATGAAGGGACGGTCGTGGAACTTGATGTGGGCAAAAGTCATGTCGAAGTGCCGCTTGTTGACCGGGAGGTCGACCGGTTCACACAGCGTGCCGCCTCCATGGTGCAGCGACGGTGACATGTGGGTCAGCCGGGCGAAGTTGCGGAAGTCCTCGATCGTGCCGTATCGCCGCCCTCCGGCCAGGTCCCGAACGAACGGCGACCCGTAAGCCGGGGCGAAAACGAGGTGGGGATCACCGATGGTGAGGCTCCGCGCAGGATTGCGGGCGTGCTGGGTGAACGAGGCGGGGGCGGTCGCCGTCACCAGCTGGCGGGCCAGGCCCTCCGGGAACCGGACCCTGGTCCCGTCGACTTCGGCTCCGCCGTTGCGGAAGACATTCAGCGCCTCGGGGTAGTGGAGGACCTCGATCCCCACCCGCTCGAGCAGGAGGTCGGCGTTGTGTTCGATCAGTTCCAGCGCCTCAGTCTCGAGTACTTCGACGGGCTTCAGGCTCCGAGTCAGAAACGGCACCGACTCCAGCGCCCGGGCTGTACGGGCAGCCTGCCGGGCCGCCCGACCGCCGCTGCGCCTCGAAGAGGACTGTTCCATGATGCGGTATCAGACTACATCATGGAACAGGCCGGCATCGACCTGACGGGTCCGATCTGGGCACCCCAGAAGAATTCCGCGCCCGTCGAACGGCCCCCACCGGAATGGCGGCACGGTCGGCGCTCGTTCGCCTCCAGATTCGCCGCAAGCCGTTCATGACGGGCCAGATTCGGCCGGCGGGGCGTGGGCGCCGCCGGCGAGGTCCAGGCGCATGAGCCAGCGCGGCCGGCGGTCGCTCTTAGCCGCGGTTGCGAGCACCCGTCGGAAACCGGACCGCTCGAACATCGGGGTGAACCCGACGTATCCGAAGGTGACGTCGACCCGGCTGCCCTCGGGGTCCACGGGGTAGGCCTCGAGCGCGGGCACGCCGGCTTCTCGGGCGAAGGCGATGGCGCCATTGAGCAGCGCTTGGGCCACCCCCTTCCGCCGGTATCCCACCCGCACCTCGAAACAGACGATCGACCAGACCGCCAATTCGTCGATTCTGGGAATGGTCCGTGACCTCACCAACCGCTCCATCCGCTCCCGGGGCCAGAGGCCAAGCCACCCAACAGGCTCCCCGTCCAGGTAGGCCAGCATCCCGGGCGGCGGTCCGTGCTCCACTTGATCGTGGAGGTTCGCCTCACGAGAGCCAGGAGCGCCGCTTCGGTAGTCGGACGACGACTGCCGCCAGTACTGACACCAGCAACCCCGCTCACCATGGCCGGCAAAGATCCGGGCGATGTCCGGCCAGCGATCCAGGGTGGCCGGTACCACCTCGATTTTCATCGCTCCCCTTCCGAGCTTTCGTTGCTCGGCCGCCGTCTCCGCCGTCCCTGCTCGGGTCGGACCAGGCGGGTCGGGAGTTGCACCGCCTTGGCCAGTTCCGGGTAAGGGGCGGTCTTGTG
The DNA here is from genome assembly GCA_035463935.1 of Acidimicrobiia bacterium. Classification (GTDB taxonomy): domain Bacteria; phylum Actinomycetota; class Acidimicrobiia; order Spongiisociales; family ZC4RG35; genus DATEEG01. Next base: position 5,258 of record DATHSX010000253.1, read on the forward strand.
GGGAATCGCCATCGCCGCCACGAAATGCTCCTGGAACCTCGGCTCCACCGCCGTTTCCACCTTCTCGACCTTGCGGGCAACGGTCTCGATCTCGACACGGGCGTTGACGGAGAGAAGGGCGATCATCGCTCCGACTCCGGCGGCATTGCCGGCCGCGGAAACCTGCTCCAGCGGGCAATCGGGGATCATCCCCAGCACCATGGCGTAGAGCGGGTCGATATGGCTGCCAAAAGCTCCCGCCAGCCGGATCTGGTCGACCTGCTCCACCCCGTACTGGTCCATGAGGAGCCGGACCCCGGCGTAGAGGGCGGCCTTGGCCAGCTGGATTGCCCGCACATCGGCCTGGGTGATGAGGATCAGGGGGGCGTCCGATAATCGGTAGGCGAAGGTGCGACCGGTCGCCACCACTCGATCTGTGCGACCGTCATCCACCAGCGCCCCATCGCTATCGACCACTCCGGCCAGGAAGAGTTCGGCGACCGCCTCGATTATCCCCGAGCCGCAGATCCCGGTGACGCCCACGTTCTCGAAGCCGGGCTCGTCGGACCAGCCGTCGTGACCGATCACCGAGAATCGAGGCTGGAGCGTTTCCCGGTCGATGCGCACCCGTTCGATCGCCCCCGGTGCGGCCCGCTGACCGGACGAGATCTGGGCTCCTTCGAAGGCCGGACCGGTGGGACTGGAGGCCGCCAGCAACCTGGTGCTGTTCCCGAGCACGATCTCCGCATTCGTGCCCACATCAACCAGCAACTGGAGCGGCTGTTTACGGTGCGGGCCCTCCGACAGG
>DATHSX010000254.1:0-2094 GCA_035463935.1 Acidimicrobiia bacterium
TGCGCTCGGTCACGGTCCGCACCGATCCCCAGGCCGTCGACTGGTACGGCGGCGACACCGCCAGGCTGAATTGAGATGCCGGTCCACATGAGATGAAGGCCCTCGTGCTCAATGCTCCGGGGGAGGCAGAGCTGACCACCGTCCCCGACCCCGATCCCGGCCCCCGGGCGTTGATACAGGTGGAACGGGTCGGCGTCTGCGGAACCGACGCCAGCATCTTTCGGGGCAAGATCCCGGTGCCCTATCCATTGATCATGGGTCATGAGGCCAGCGGAGTCGTGCGGCAACCAGGCAGCCGGGGACTGGTGACGGCTGGAACCAGGGTCTTGTTGGATCCAAGCATCAGTTGTGGATACTGCGATCTTTGCCGGGCCGACCGACCCAACCTCTGCCGGAATGGCGGTTTGCTGGGACGCGACCTCGATGGGGTGTTCGCCGGACTGCTGGCCGTGGACGAAACTCTGCTTCACCCCGTTCCCGCGGCGGTGTCTCCGGAAGACGCGCCCCTCCTCCAGGTACTCGGCACCTGCGTCCATGCCCAGACCGGGTTCGGGGTGTTCCCCGGTCAGGTGGCGGTCGTGGTGGGACTGGGGGTCACCGGACTGCTCCACCTGCAGCTCTTGCGGAGCCGGGGCGTCCGGTCGATCGTGGCCGTTACCCGCTCGGAGTGGAAGCAAGAGCTGGCAACCAGGCTGGGGGCAACGGTGGCGGTCGGTCCCGAACAGGCCGCCGAGACGGTCGCCGACCTGAGTGAGGGGCGCGGGGCCGACATCTCGATCGAGTGCGCCGGCTACGAAGCCACCCTGGCCCAGGCCATCGAGCTGACCGGAGCGGGCGGCACGTTGACGCTGTTCGGGACCCTGACCGGAGGGGGAGCGGGTCTTCCCTATTACCAGCTCTACCACAAGGAGCTGACCCTGCTGAACCCCCGGGCGGCCTTGCCGCGCGACTATGCCCGGGCCGTCGCCCTCGCCGCGTCCGGCACCATCGAACTGGCGCCACTGGTCACGCACCGGCTGACCCTGGCGGAGGCTCCGGGGACCCTGGCTGGGCTCATCTCGGACCCGGCCACGTTGAAGATCCTGTTCGAGATCGGCTAGAGGGTGCCGGTGGCCGGCCATGCGCCGCTAGCGCCACCGTTCAAAGGGACGCCGGGAGCACCGCGCGGGCGGTTCCTCCGAGTATTGCCGTTCGCTCGGTGGCCGTAAGTGATCGGCAGCTCTCGATCCAGCCGACGGGTTGCGCCAGGGCCATGTCGGTCGGAAAGTCGGTGCCCAACATCACCCGCTCTTTGCCCACCCGATCGAGCAGGTGTCTGAGCGCCAGTTCGTCGTAGGTGAGGGAGTCAAAGTAGAGCCGGCCCAGGTAATCGCTGGGCAGCTGGGAGGCGCCGGCCTCGGGTCTGACCCGGCGCCCTTGGTCGAGCCTTCCCGCTCCCCAGCAGGCGTAACCGCCGCCATGAGCGAAGCAGAGCTTCACTCCAGGCAACCGGTCGAGCACACCACCGAAAATGACCGAGGCGATGGCGAGGGTGGTCTCCAGGGGGTTGCCAATGAGGTTACGCAGGTGGTAGCGATCGAACAGCTCAGGAGCGCGGACTCCCGCTGGATGGACCAACACCAAGGCACCGAGCGATTGGGCCGCCTCCAGGACGGTGACAAGGCCGGGATCATCCCAGTTGATCCCGTTGACGTTGGTGCCGACCATCGCGCCGACGAAGCGTCTGTCGGCCATCACCCGTTCCAGTTCTGCGATCGCGAGACCAGGTGCCTGGAGGGGAAGAAAGGCCAGCCCGCGGAACCGGCCGGGCGCCCCATCCACCAGATCGGCCAGAGCCTCGTTGCAGTCCCGGGCAAAAGCCTCCGCGGGGCCTGGGTCCAGCATATGGAGATGGACACTGGGGCTGAGCGAGACAAGTTGGAGGTCGATGCGCTGCAAGTCGAGGCGGGCAGCCCGCTCCGACGGGGTGTCGTCGTACACCCGGCCTTGTTGAAGAGGAAACCATCGATCACCGATCCGGAACACCAGGAGCCCGTTCCGGTCGCGACCGAACTCGATGCCGTATCGGGTCTTGCCGAGATCGGCCGACACGGA
>DATHSX010000255.1:0-4753 GCA_035463935.1 Acidimicrobiia bacterium
GCAGCCGGCCGGCGATGAGGCCGGCAGCACCGTCGGCCAGCAACTGCCCGTCGTCGAAGATTTTGACGCCGACCGTGCCCATCAGATCTCGGGGAGCACCTGGCGCAGGTGCTCCTGCACCTCCGCGAGGCCGGCGGTGTACGCAGTGAGTTCCTCACGGAGCCGGCGGACCTCGTCGATGGTTTGATCAGGCCCGGCTGAAGTGAGGGCAATCGAATGGGCTTTCACGGCGAGCGTATCGACTCCGGTCGTGGTGGCCAGGATCCGGGACACGACCTCATCGCGGCGGGAACGGATGTTCAGCACCTCGCCGATCTGGGTTTCCATCTCCTCGCGCACCGGCCCCGCGGGCAGGTCGCGAAGCCGGCCGGAGAGCCGGCGCTCGTCGACGGTCGCCAGGAACTGGTCGGCCTTTTGCACCCACATCACAGAGTCGTAGAGACGGCGCAGGGTTTCGGTTACCCGAGCCATCAGGCCCTCGTTCTCTCCGCCCTGCCAGCTCTCCATCGCTTGCTCGAGCCGGTCCCGGGCCTGCAAGGCCGAAAGCATCAGGGGCAGGTGTTCGGCGTCAAGGGCCGTCAGCTCTCGGTCGAACTCCGGGGCCACCATCGCCGCGGCCAGTTTGGGATCGCGCAGATGGAGCAAGGCGGAGGTGGCGAAGCCCACTACCCCGGCACCGGCGATGAACGCAGCCGGAATCCCCAGCAACAGACCGGCTCCCACCAGCCCCATGGTCGCCAGCACTCCGGCCGGGCTGAACATGGCCCGCAGCAGTCGCCGGCTCTTGCGGGTGACGGGGCTGTAACGAAAGACGCTCCCGATGCGATCGCTCATGGAAAAGTGCCAGTCCTGTGCATCGCCGGCTCTAGAAGTTGGAAATGACCTGTTGGAACACCTGGCGGATCGTCAGCGGGTTGGTGGCCTGATAGAGGCGGGCCTGGGAGGCCGTGGCGATGGCAGTCAGCTCCTCGATCGAGGCGTCCTGGCCATACGCCACTGGAAACACCCTGACCACGTCGCGTTCGCTCGAGCCCAGGAAATCCATCAGAGGATCGAGTTCGCAGCCGGGGGGGTCGTCGTCGCACATCCCGTCGGTGAGCAGCAAGACGGCGTTGATCTTCGCCGGGTCGAACCCGGCGCGGACGGCCTCCACCGCCGCCCGGGTCGAGTCGTACAGGCCTGTGCCGCCTTCCGGGACCAGATTGCGAACGGTCGCCTCGAGCTCCGCTCGTATCTCGGAGAGTGGTGCCGGCGAGATCAGCTCGAGATAGTCGTCGTCACCGTTCAGATAAGTGGAGAAGACCCACAACCCGATCTCGTCCTCGGGCTTGAACTCGTCGAGGCTCGACAAAACGGCTTCCTTGGCCAGCTCCAGCTTGGAGTAGCCCTCCCCGGCGAGGTCGGCCATCGATCCGGACACATCGAGCAGCATGATGATCCGGGCGGTCTTGCGGTTGGCTTCCCAGCTCTCGATCAGGGCTGACAGCACCGCCGGGCTGGGAAGAGCCAGCTCGGTGTCGGGCTTGCTGGGGTTGAGGCCGTTGGCGGCGTTGATGGGATCGCCGATAGCCACGGAGGGGTTCCCGGGCCGGAAGCCAAACTCGAGCACGGCCCGCTGGTTGTCGGGATCATCGATCACGAAGCTCCGGAAGGCGGTGGCCGCCTGCCGGGCCACCTCGTTGACCCAAGGCGCATCGAGGATGTAGGCGGGATTGTCGGAGTAGAGCGTGCCCTCCCGGGGGTAGATCGCCACCAGTGGCACCTGCGGGGGCGGTCCCGGCGTACCGGTATCGGCGGGGTCGCCCCGGTTGTAGGCGATGATGGACACTTCTTCCACAGCCACGGCGGAGGCGTAGGTCAATCCGCGGCCCGCCTGATCGGCTCGGTACATGTTGTCGAGGAAGGTGAGGGTGGTGTCCCCGTAGTGGACCGTGGCGGCTTCCACCCCGCGGACGAACTCGATCACTTGCGGGTCGGCGAGGTCGGCCTCGGTCAGGCCAGACGTCTTGCCGGTCGCGGCGTAATAGATGGCGGCGGTGGCGGACAGACCCGAAGTCGAGAAGTTGGGATTGGTCTTTCCCAGCCGAAACTGTCCCCACTCCGGGCGGCCCAGCGCTCCCCAGCCCTCCGGATCTTCGGCCAGCGACAGGATGTCCGACCAGCCGATCTCCGCTTCCGGCCAACCGAGGGCTTCGGCCATGGGTCGGGGCATTCCCAGGACCAACGGAGTCACCATGATGCGTTGGAAGTCGTTGGCGATCGCGGGCTGTCCCGCCTCAGCCAGTCGCTGGTTCACCACCGCTCCCCAGGAACTGGCGGCCGGGCTCCAGAGCACCGGCGCCGGGCCGGCCGAACCGTCGACCGGCCAACCTTCGGCCAGCATGCGGGCGGCGACGCCCGAGGAGACCCGGTTGACCGTGATGGCCGCACATTGACCGTCGAACTCCTGACCGGTGGAGTTGAACGTCTCGGCGAGCCGCGTCAGCAGGGTGAACTTCTCGGGGGAGGTGGCGATTGACACCTCCTGACAACCATCGGGAACGGTGCCGGTCGTGGTGTCGGTGTCGTCTCCTGCCGTCACGCAGGCGGACAGCAGAAGGACGATCAGCACCGCCGCCACACCTCTTGGTGCCGTGGTGATGTGACGGGTCGGCTTCATGGACGGCTCATCCTCCCACCAGTCTGGTCCAGCTGTCGATCAATGCCTGTATCTCGTCCGCGGCGAGCGCTGGCATCTCCACGCCCGGAGTGCCCAGATCTCGCAGCAGGTTGGTGGCGTCTCCGGTCGGTGGACGCAACCCGACGCTTCCGAGCAGGTTCTGAAGCTCGGGTTCGAGCAGCCGGGCCGCTACGTTGGCGGCTGCCCTGCCCTCGCCATAGGCTGCCACTTCCACATAGGGAGATGGGTCGGGATAGAAGAGGGTCAGGCGACCGGCCCGGTTGCGGGCGTTCTCCAGCTGAGAGGCGATGGCTGCCTCGGTTGCGATGACGGCGTCGGCGCGACTCGGAAAGAGCACCAGGTCGGCAAGCAGCTGTCCGTCGTCAGCCGCCCGGAGCCGCACCCAGTCTCCGAGATCGGCGGCTGGCCCGGCTGCAGCGACCAGCCGCCACGCCTCCAGATCGCTGCGACCCTCGTTCGGGTCGGCCAGACCGAGGAGGAACGTACCCCAGGAGGCCGGCCCCCCAAGAGAGTCCCAGGAGGTTCCGGCCTCGGCCACTACGCAGGCGACCGTGACCGTGCCGCAGGCGTCGATGAGGACCGAGGCACGTTCACCCCAAACGGCAATGGCGATCGGGGTGCGGGCGAACACCTGGGCATCTCGTTCGGGAGGGAGGTCAGCCGCAAAGGTCACAACCACGGTCCCGGATGGAGCCACTCCGCCCCGGTAGGTTGACCGGCCGGTGCCGAGATTCGAGGCCAGGCCATCGCAGGCGAGCTGGAGCGCGAGGGGGCAGGAGAGGGTGACGTCGGCGTTCTCACCGTTGGTCACCGTGGTGGTCGTCGGTCCGTCCGCGCCGTCGCGAGCCAGCACCCACCCGATCGCCAGGACCACCCCCCCCAAAACCACGGCGATCAAGCCGGCACGCCAGCCACTCATCGGGTGCCAGTCATCGGAAGCCGGTCATCGGGGGGTGCTCATGGGATGCGATGGTAGGGGTTGGGTCGTACGCTGATACGGTCGACGATGGAGACTGTTCGCATTCCGGTGGGGGAGGGGACCGTCAGCGGGAGGCTGCTGATGGCCGGCCCGATCGGACTGTTGCTGGCCCATGGAGCCGGGACCAATCAGGATCACCCCCGGCTCAGCGGACTTCGGGATGGGCTGGCGACCCGGGGCCTCACCATCCTCACGTTCAACTACCCCTACACGGAAGCTGGTCGGAAACGGCCCGATGTTCATCGGGTGCTGGTCAACGCCCACCGGGCCGCCCGCGATTTCCTGATGGCTCGCACCGGCCAGCCGGTGGTGTTGGCGGGCCGCTCGATGGGTGGCCGCATAGGCACCCATCTGGCCGCTGGAGGCGATCCCTGCCTGGGGTTGGTCTGTTACGCGTATCCGCTGCATCCCGCCGGCCGACCCGACAGGCTGAGGGTGGAGCACCTGCCCCAGATCAGGGCCCCGATGCTGTTCTTTCAGGGGACGAGGGACCCGCTGAGCCGAATGGATCTGTTCGATCGGTACGTCCGTCCGCTCCCCAACGTTACGGTCGAGTGGCTCGAAGGCGAAGGCCATTCCCTGGGCGGCGCCCGCACTGAAGGGCACCTGGCCGAAGCCACGGTGACCTGGGTCGGCAGCCTCCAAGAGTGAGCCGGGGTAAGCCCGGGCTGATCTGCTTCCGTCTACAATGCCCCTTCCCCTTTCTCGCCAAGGAGTTCCGTCATGGCCCAAGTAACACTCGCCGCCGCGACCGGCCGCGACCTCGGCAGCCGGGCATCGCGCCGCTTGCGCGCTACCGGCCAGGTGCCGGCCGTCGTCTACGGCAAGGGCAGCCAGCCTCGCCATGTGGCAGTCGATCATCACGACCTCTCGGTGGCCTTCCACACCGACGCGGGAGTCAATGTGCTCATCAATCTCGAGATCGACGGTTCGGCCGGGATTCCCACGTTGGTGCGGGTGATCGATCGCCACCCCTTTCACAACCAGATACGGCACGTGGACTTCGTCCAGGTTTCGCTCACCGACACGGTACGGACCGAGGTTCCGCTGCACTTCGTTGGTACGCCAGTAGGGGCCCGGGAGGGCGGCATCCT
>DATHSX010000256.1:0-5351 GCA_035463935.1 Acidimicrobiia bacterium
CCCATCGAGTTCGACCCACCCCCGACGCAGGCCACCACCACGTCCGGCAAGACCGCCCCTACCTGCTCGAGGCACTCGTCACCGATCACACGCTGAAACTCTCGCACCATCCAGGGGAAGGGATGAGGGCCAACCACCGAGCCGATGATGTAGTGGGTGCTCTGCACCGTCCTCACCCAGTCCCGCATCGCCTCGCTGACCGCATCCTTGAGGGTCCCGGCCCCCGCCGACACCGGCACCACCTCCGCCCCCAGGAGGGTCATTCGCTGGACGTTGAGCGCCTGTCGTTCGATGTCCACCACCCCCATGAACACCGCGCACTCCAACCCGAGGGCGGCGGCGGCGGTGGCGGTGGCCACGCCGTGCTGGCCCGCACCGGTCTCGGCGATCACCCGGGGCTTTCCCATCCGCCGGGCCAGCAACGCCTGACCGATGGCATTGTTGATCTTGTGAGCGCCGGTGTGGGCCAGGTCCTCCCGCTTGAGCAGGATTCGCACCCCCAACCGCTCCGATAGGCGCCGGGCTTCCTGCAAGGGAGTGGGCCGGCCCACGAAGTCGGCGAGCCAGCGCTCGAACTCGTTCCGAAAGACGGGATCCGACCAGGCGGATTCGAATTCATGCTCGAGTTCTCGCAGGGCGGGCATCAAGGTTTCGGGGGCGAAGCGACCCCCGTAGTCCCCGAACCGTCCGGCCTGATCGGGCCGGGTCAGGCGGTGGGGGATCATGTGGCTTTCGCCTCGCGCACGAACCTCGCCACCAAGTCGGGGTCCTTGATTCCGGGCAGGCCTTCCAGCCCGCTCGAGGCGTCCACGCCCCAGGGCCGCACCCGCTGGACCGCCGAAGCGACATTGTCGGGGTTGAGACCGCCGGCCAGGACGAAACGCCGGCTGATTTCGGGGAGCAGGCTGTGATCGAACGGCTCGCCGGTGCCGCCCAGCAGGCCGGCGGCGCGATTGTCGAACAGCGGCACCTGATCGTCGGGGACGGAGGCGAGGTCGGTGGTAGGGCCGACCGGCCGCAGCACCAGCAACCCGACTTCGGTGGCGGCCCGGGCAGCCTCTTCCGAGTGATCCCCGTACGGCTGGACTCCCTCGGCGCCGGTGGCGATCGCCGCCGCCACCAGTTCCTCGGGGGGCATATCCCGGGTGACGAGGACCGCCGGCACCTGGGCCAGACGGGCCAGGTCGACGGCCCGATCGAAGCTGATCACCCTGGGCGAGCCGGCCACCAGCACCAGGCCGATGGCGTCGGCCCCCGCCTGCTCGGCCGCCAGCAGGTCCTCGGCCCGGGTAATGCCGCACACCTTCACCCAGACGGTGGCGCGGGCGGTCATCCCTTGAGGTCGTGGAGCAGGCGGGCAGGGTCCCCGCTTCGGATCAGGGCCTCCCCGACCAGCACGGCGTCGAACCCCGCCGCCTGCATCCGAGCGGCGTCCGCCCGGCTGTAGATCCCCGATTCGGCCACGGCCACGCTCGCCCCGCTCAGCAGGGGCCCGATCTCTTCGGCGGTCGCCAGGTCCACCTCGAACGTGGTGAGGTCGCGATTGTTCACCCCGATAAGCCGGGCCCCGACGTCGAGGGCGATTCCCGCCTCTTCGGGGGTGTGGACCTCCACCAGAGGATCGATCCCGGCTTGGGCCGCATCCTCGATCAGGCCCGACAGTTCTCTCGGGCTGACCGCGGCCACGATCAGCAAGACGGCCGAGGCACCCAGCGCCCTCGCCTCCCAGACCTGGACGGTTTCGAGGACGAAGTCCTTACGCAGCACGGGCAACCCGGTGGCCTCCCGGGCGGCAACCAGATCGTCTCCGTCCCCGGAGAAGAAGAACGGCTCGGTCAGGACCGAGAGCGCTTCGGCTCCCCCTTCGGCGTAACGCCGGGCCTGTTCAACCGGGTCGAGACCGGGGGCGAGTTCACCCCGGGATGGTGAACGCCGCTTGATCTCAGCGATCACCGCCAGACCGGGCACGGTGAGCGCCTTCTCGAACGAAGGTGGGGGCGGAGCGGCTTCGGCTCGCTCCATCACCACGCCCCGGCGGCTGCGCAGCTCGGTTAGCCGCCCACGGGTGGCGTCCAAGATCCGTTCGAGCATGGGGGAAGGCTAGGACCGGCTACAGACGCCGCTAGCGGGGACCGTCACGCCACCCGGAGGTGATTGAGCCGCGCCACCTTCCTAAGCGATGGTGGCCAGCACTACCGCCTCCCAGGGGCCGAGCTCCCCGGTGAAGCGATTCCCCTCCCGCCTGTGGTCGGTGCCGACGACCAGCTCGCCCTCGATGGCCTGGCTGACCGGGGTGGGCGACAGATTCGCCAGTACCACGTACGCAACCGAACCCGGATGGGTCCGGCGGAACCTCAACAGCTGGCGCGGGCCAGGCAGGACGTCGATGGCCCCGGCATGGAGAGCCGGTTCCGCGCGGCGCAGCCCGAGCAACCGCCGGTAGAGCTGCAAGTGGGAGCCGGGGTCGGCCAGCTCCGACTCCACGTTGTGGCGGCGATGATCGGGATGGACGGGCAGCCAGGTCGCACCAGCGGGACAGCCACTGAAGCCGGCATTGCGCGCGGCGGTCCACTGCATGGGAGTCCGGCAGCCGTCCCGTCCATAGCCCGGGACCCGGCGGCCGTAGGGGTCCTGTTGGTCTTCGGCGGCGATCTCGGTTTCGACCATTCCCAACTCGTCGCCGTAGTAGAGGGTGGGGGTGCCGCGCAGGGTCAGGAGCAGCACCGCCATTGCCCGGGATTGCTCCCATCCCAGCCGGGTGGCGACCCGGCGCTCGTCGTGGTTGCCGAAGACCCAGTTCGGCCAGGCGCCCGGAGGCAGCGCCGCTTCCATCGACAGGATCACGTCGGTGAGCTCGGCGGGGTCGATACCGGACCGCAAAGGGGCGAAGTTGAAGGGCATGTGCAGCTCATCTCCCTCCCCGTAATAGGAGGCCCAGCGCTCCCAGTCCCAGTCGTGGATCTCTCCTACCGCGAACCGGTCGGGATATTCGTCCAGCACGCGACGTATCTCCCGGAAGGCCTGGTGGATGTCGGGGTGGGCGGCGTCGTGGATGTGCTCGGTGGCGGCCCACTCAGGGTTGAACTTGAACGAATCGGGATCGATGACGGAGGCCGGAGGGTTGTCGGTGAGCAGGGGGTCTTTCATGATGCGCGACGCAACGTCGATCCGAAAACCGTCGACTCCGCGTTTCATCCAGAACCTCAATACCTCGAGCATGGCGGTCTTGACTTCCGGGTTGCGCCAGTTGAGGTCGGGCTGGCTGGCCAGGAAAGAGTGGAGGTAATACTGGCCACTGGCTTGGTGCCACTGCCAGGCCGGTCCTCCGAACAACGAGACCCAGTTGTTGGGGAGCGAGCCGTCGGGGCGGGGGTCCCTCCATACATACCAATCCCTCTTCGGGCTGGCTCGAGAGGAGGCGGACTCGACGAACCAGGCGTGGCGATCGCTGGTGTGGTTGGGAACGAAGTCGACCATCACCTTCAGGCCACGGCCGTGCGCCGCTTCGACCATCTCGTCGAAGTCGGCGAGGCTGCCATAGAGAGGGTCGACCTGGCAGTAGTCGGATACGTCATAGCCGAAGTCGTCCTGGGGGGACGGGTAGTGAGGGGAGAGCCAGAGGGCGTCTACCCCGAGCACCTCGGAGAGGTAGTCGAGGTGAGCGGTGATACCCCGGAGGTCGCCGACTCCGTCGCCGTCGCTATCGGCGAAGCTGCGCGGATAGATCTGGTAGATGACCCCGCGCTGCCACCAGGGAAGGGGCCTCATCAACCCGCAACCTAATGCTATGCACACCGGTTTCCGGGACCTATAGCGTTAGGTTCGCGGATGAGATTCGCCGTCAACCTTCCCAACTTCGGCGACTACGCCGACCCTGCCCTGGTGGTCGACCTGGCGGAGGTGGCGGAGCGCGCGGGCTGGGACGGTCTGTTCGTCTGGGATCACATCGTCGTCGCGGACGGAATCGCCGTGGCCGACCCCTGGGTGGTCCTGACCGCGGTGGCACAGGCCACCGATCGTCTGCGCATCGGGACGATGGTGACGCCGCTGCCCCGGCGCCGCCCCTGGGTACTGGCCCGCCAGGTGACCACCCTCGATCGTCTGAGCGGCGGCCGGGTGATCCTGGGGGTCGGGCTCGGAACCCCGGCCGAGGAGGAGTACGGCACCTTCGGAGAGCCCATCGACGACCGCACCCGGGCCGAGATGCTCGACGAAGGTCTCGCGGTGCTGCAGGGAATCTGGTCGGGAGAGCCCTTCGAGTTCACGGGCCGGCATTACCGGGTTCGCCGCACCAGTTTCGCCCCGGTGCCGGCACGGTCCCAGATCCCCATCTGGGTGGCGGGGACCTGGCCCCACCGTCGGCCATTTCGCCGGGCGGCCCGCCACGACGGGATGTTCCCGATCTCCACCGAGTTGACCAGGCTGTCCCCTCAGGAAGTGGCGGATTGCGTCGACTACGTCCGGCGCCAGCGCACCAACCTGGACGGCTATGACGTCACCGTAAACGGGCCTCGCGACCCGGAGGAGGTCTCTGCGTATGCCGCCGTCGGGGTCACCTGGTACCAGGTCAGTCCGAGCTTTGGAGAGCCGCTCGATTCAATCAGAGACTGGATCGCTGCGGGCCCTCCCGGCTAGCCCGCGCAGGGGCGTTTGGCCCTGGTCCGGCCCGGTTCAGTCGCCAGACTGCCGGTGAAGAAGGCAGTGTTGACGACCCGCCTGCTCACAGCACAGAGCGAGGAGGGACAAAGGAGATGGACGCAAAATGACAGGCATTGTGGCGTTCTTCGTGTGTATCGCCCTGTGGGTGCTGATGGCTGCCGGCATCGTGCTCGCCCCCGAAACCATCGACGGCATCTGGCAGTCGGTCCGGGAGTTGACCTGGTGGCTGCAGGTCCCGCTCTGGATCATCCTGCTGCCCTGGATGGTCGGACTCTGGGTCTGGGAGTCGTCCTGGCCGCTCTGGGCCCGGGTTCTCGCCGTCGCCACGATCGCGGTGGTGAACCTGATCAGCTTCTATCCGTGGAAGAAACAAGTCCGGGTGGAGCCTGCCCCCAACCCGGAAAGGGCGCTTAGTTCGAAGTGGGGCTGACGCGTTAGCTGAGTGCTCCGGGCCCGCTAGCCGACCCGGGCAGGAACCCCTTCCACGGTCGCCACGGCGTCCGGCTGCACGGTCGCTTTGATCATCGCCAAGCCGGCATAGCCAGCCCCCTCGAGGGCGGGGGCGACCGAAGTCAGGGTGCCGATCACCGACCCTGCCGATACGACCTCGGCCGGTACCTCCACCCGGCCCTCCAGGCGGATGGTCCGCAACCGTCGGTTGACGTGGCCGCGGCTATCGATGCGGGCAACCA
>DATHSX010000257.1:0-11439 GCA_035463935.1 Acidimicrobiia bacterium
CGCAGGTCCTGGATCAGATCTCTCACCGTATTGACTCCATCCCGGCCATCTTCTCCAGAGCCTTGATGAGGGCATGGTTCCCCTCCTGGCCATGCCCGCCGGCCTGGAGGGCCCGGTACAGCTGGAAGACCAGTGCCGTACCGGGCAGGGGAACCCCCAGCCGGTCGGCCGTCTCGAGCACCAGGCGGAGGTCCTTCTGCTGAAGGTCGATGGTGAACCCGGGGCGCCAATCTCCGGCCAGCATTTGTGGTCCCCGGTTGGAGAGCATCCATGACCCGCCCGCGCCGTCCTTGACCGCGTCCAGGGTTACCCCGAGATCGAGTCCCGCCTCGCGGGCGAACAGCAGGGCCTCGGAGGCCGCCAGCTGGTTGCCCACTACCAGGATCTGGTTCACCAGCTTGGCGAGCTGGCCCGCCCCCACCGGGCCTAAGTGGGTGATCGTGGTCGAGTACGCCGCCAGGTAGGGACGGACTCGTTCCAGGTCGGCCCCGGCGCCGCCGACCATGGTGGAGAGGGTCCCTTGCCGGGACCCCTCCGCACCGCCAGTGACGGGGGCATCGAGCCAAGCGGCTCCTCGCTCAGCAACCCTGGTAGCCAGGTCCGTGGTCACCTGGGGGCTGATCGTGGAATGATCGACGAGCAGGTGCCCCGGCCGAAGATGGCCAAGCAGGCCATGGTCCACGACCTCGACCACGTCGGGACTGTCGGAGACGCACAACATGATGATGTCGGCGGAGTCGGCCAGGTCCTCCAGGGAGTCGGCGACGGTGGCGCCGGATATCGCCTCTGCCCGGGACCGGGTCCGGTTCCAGACTGTCAGCGGCCACCCCCGGGCGATCAGGTTGCTGGCCATCCCCGAGCCCATGATCCCCATGCCGGCAAATCCCAGGCGGTCCGTCACACCCGTACCCGTATCATCGCAACGGCACCATATCGGTTAGCTTCCTGCCCTGTGACTGAACCGGCCCCCCGTCCGTCGTCCCGTTGGCCGTGGGCGTTCATCATCCTCTGGGTCCTGATGGCATTGACTGTTCTCGGGGTGGTGCTGGCGATCAGGGCGGTGATCGCGCGGATCCCGACTGTTGACGATGTCACCGCGGCGCTAGCCCCCGAGCCGTTCGAAAACATCGGACCCACCGTGGTTCGAAGCATTCGCAGCTTGGCCAACCTGACGACAGTGGAGTACGTCGAGTACACCATCGTCGAGAAGGGGACCCGATCGGGCATCCTCAATTGGGCCACCGGGGACTCGCTGACTTTGCTGGCGGTGGCGCGGATCGGGGCGGGTGTTGACCTTTCCGCCCTCGACTCAGAGTCGTTCCGGGTCAACCAGGAGACCGGGGTGGTCAGCGTTTCCATCCCGTCAGCCGAGATCCAATACGTGGCGGTGGACAACGACGCCACCCAGGTGCTGGACCGCAGCACGGGCATCTTCACCAAGGGCGATCCCCGACTGGAAACCGATGCCCGCCAGGTGGCTGAGGACGTCCTGGTGACCCAGGCCCAGGAATCGGGGATCATCGAGGCCGCCGAGGAGAACGCCGCCGAGGTGCTTACCAACTTTCTTTTGGGACTCGGCTATACCGATGTGAGGATCGAACCCGGAGGCTGAACTCCACCCGGGTGCTGGGACCCGGGGTTATCCCCCTTCAACCAGCGGTGATCCGATCCAGGTATTGCAGCAGGTCGTGGGCCGCGAGCTCCACTTCCTTGTGTCGCCATTCCGAGGCCCGGTACACACATGCGATCAGGCCGGTGCGATGGAGGCGGCGGAAGTCCCCGTACACGAAGGCGTAACGGGCCTTGGTCTCGTCGGTCGCACCCTCGGTAAGACCGAGGTGCCATTCGGCGTAGTCATCCCAGGAGTGCGATGCCAGGTAGGCGTTCTCTTCGGCGGCCCCGGGCTGGCTCTGGCCCCAGTCGCTGTCGAGGACGTACTGGCGGGCCTCGATCAGTCGACGGGCCCGGGCGACCGCGGCTTGATTGAGCGCATACGAGGCCATCCTCTCGGCAATGCTATTGGATTCGGGCCAGGACTGGCCTCGTGCCGACGGCCCGGAAACCGGCCGGGTGGGCAGGGGTCAGGCTGGTGGGCCGGGCCGGCGATCGGCGGTTCACGGCCCTGCCATCCGACCTCGAGGATCCGGTTCCAGCCTCAGCCTTCGACCACGACCAGCACTTGATCGGCCTCGACCTGATCCCCCGCCGCCGCCCGTATCGCTCGCACCACCCCCCCATGAGGGGCCCGCAGGGTGTGCTCCATCTTCATCGCTTCCATCACGAGCAGCACCTCGCCCTCGGCCACCTCCTGGCCCTCGTTGACCATGACCTTGATCACCTTCCCCGGCATTGGGGAGTGCAGAGAGCCTTTCTCCTCCTCGACCGGCGCTGCCGGGAAGCGAGGCTGTTCGACCAGACGGACGTAGCCGGCAGGGCCATCGACGTGATGGATCGATCCCATCCGGGCGACTGTGAACCACCGGAGGTGGCGGCCGGCTGCCAGGCCCACCCGCTCCGGGCTCAGGTGGACGAGCCTGGCTCCCTCGAGCGCAGCGCCGTCGATGCCGACGGTGATCCCGCCGCGGGCCTCGAACCGATACCCGACCGTGACCAACCCGTACTCCGTTTCGAATGTGGCTTCCTGCAGCTGGCTCGGGCTGTTCCTCCAGCCCGAAGGGATGCTGCCGAGCAGGGGCGTCCGCAGCCGGCGGTCGGCCTGAGCGGCCAGGGCCGCGGCCACCGCGGCCAGGCGGACTTCGGTCTGATCGGGGAGGGGAGCCCCCAACTCGACCGGGGAGTGTCGTTCGAGAAAGTGGGTGTCGATTTGCCCGGCCAGGAACTCGGGATGGCGGAGAATCCTCACCAGCAGGTCGCGGTTGGTGATCAGACCATGAAGCCGGGCGCGTTGCAGAGCCGCGGCCAAGAGCGAGGCGGCTTCGGCCCGCGTCTCCGCCCAGGCCACCACCTTGGCGATCATCGGGTCGTAGAAGAGGGAGATCTCGCTGCCGTTCTCCACCCCCGACTCGACCCGGATGCCGGGTAGGTCGGGAACCTCGAATCCGGCCAGCTTGCCCGTCACCGGGAGGAAGTCGTGGCGGGGATCCTCGGCGTAGAGGCGGGCCTCAATGGCATGCCCCACCATGTCCGGCGCGAGAACGGCTTCCGGCAGGGCCTCCCCCTGCGCCACCAGCAACTGCAACCGCACGAGGTCCAGACCGGTGATCTCTTCGGTGACCGGGTGTTCCACCTGCAGGCGGGTGTTCATCTCGAGGAAGAAGAACTCTCCTTCCTGGAAGAGGAACTCGACCGTCCCGGCCCCCTCGTACGCCACTGTCCGGGCGGTGGTCACCGCCGCCTCGCTCATCTGTTGTCGGGTGGCCTCATCGAGAGCCGGCGAGGGAGCCTCCTCGATGATCTTCTGGTGGCGGCGCTGGATCGAGCACTCCCGCTCGAACAGCGCCACCAGGTTCCCGTGGTGGTCCCCGAAAATCTGGACCTCGATGTGGCGGGGAGAATCCAGATAGCGCTCCAGGAACACGGTGTCATCGCCAAAGGCCGAACCCGCTTCCCGCCGGGCGCCCGCCACCGCCACTTCCAGGTCCTCGGAGCTGCGGACTATCCGCATGCCTTTGCCGCCACCGCCGGCCGAGGCCTTAACCAGCACCGGGTAACCGATCACGAGCGCGGCTGCGCGCAAGCGCTCCCCCTCTATCGACGTAAGGTCGACAGAGGGAAGTACGGGGACTCCGGCCGCGGCCACCAGCCGCTTCGATTCGAGCTTGGACCCCATGGCGGCGATTGCCCGGGGCGTGGGTCCGATCCAGGTGAGGCCCGCCGCGATGACTGCCTCCGCCAGCCCGGCGTTCTCGGCCAGAAAGCCGTAACCGGGGTGCACGGCGTCTGCTCCCGTGGCCCGGGCGGCCGCCACCATCGCCTCGATGAGCAGATAGGTCTCGGCTGCCGCGACTCCATTAAGGGCATAGGCTTCGTCGGCGTCTGACACGAAAGGTGCGTGCCGGTCGGGCTCGGAGAAGACCGCCACGGTGGCGATCCCCATGGCCCGACAGGTCCGGAAGATGCGGCGGGCGATCTCTCCTCGGTTGGCGACGAGCACCTTGCGGATCACGAGCTTGCTACATCCGGAAGACGCCGAAATCGGAGGATCCCTTCACTTCGCCCGAATGCACCGCAGAGAGCGCAATGCCGAGGACGGTTCGGGTGTCCCGGGGATCGATGAGTCCGTCGTCGCGGATCCGGGCCGAGGAGTAGTACGCCTGCTCCTCATGGCCGATCTGGGCCTCGATCAGGGCGCGTCGCTGATCATCGGCGTCAACATCGAATTCGCGTCCCTGCTCATCCGCCGACTGTCTGGCGATGATCGACATGACTCCCGCCAGCTGCTTGGGACCCATGACCGCCACCTTGTGGTTGGGCCAGCCAAAGACGAAACGGGGGTTGTAGGACTTGCCCGACATCCCGTAGTTGCCCGCCCCGTACGACACGCCCGCCATGACCACCAGGTGGGGCACGCCGGAATTGGCCACCGCGTTGATCATCTTGGCCCCGTCCTTGATGATCCCTCGCTGTTCGTAGGCCTTGCCGACCATGTAGCCGGTGGTGTTGTGAACGAACAACAGCGGGGTGTCGTACCGGTTGCAGAGCTGGATGAACTCGGTGGCCTTTTGGGCCTCCTCGGAGAAGATCACCCCTTGCTGGTTGGCGATCACGCCGATCGCGAAGCCGTGGATTGACCCCCAGCCGGTGATCATCGACGTCCCGTACACCGCCTTGTATTCCTCGAAGCGGGAGCCATCCAGCGTGCGGGCGAGCACCTCGAGCATGTCGAAGGGGGTGCGCAGATCCTGGGGGATGATGCCGAGCAGGTCGTCGGGATCGTGGACCGGTTGATTGGGCGAGTGGGTGGGCCCGTAACCCTCCTTTCGCCAGTTGAGATGGGCGACGATCTCGCGGCCCATGCGCAGGGCATCGTGCTCGTCCTGGGCGAAGTAGTCCGACAGCCCCGAAACCCGGGAGTGCATTTCGGCGCCGCCCAGTTCCTCGTCGGTCGACTCCTCACCGGTCGCCATCTTCACCAGCGGCGGCCCTCCCAAGAAGACCTTGGCCCGCTCTTTCACCATCACCGAGTAGTCGCACATGGCGGGGACGTAGGCACCGCCGGCGGTGGAGTTCCCGAAGACCAGGGCGATGGTGGGAATGCCCAGACGGGAGAGTTGGGTGAGGTTGCGGAACCACTTGCCCCCGGTGATGAACACCTCGGCCTGGTCTGGTAGGTCGGCGCCACCCGACTCCACGAGGTTGACCAGGGGCAGACGGTTCTCGCGAGCGATGTCCTGGGCCCGCAGCGTCTTCGCCAGGCTGTAGCGGTTGGACGAGCCGGCCTGGCTCGTGGGGTCATTGGCCGAGATGACGCACTCGACGCCCGAGATCACCCCGATGCCGGTGACGGCGTTGGCGCCGAGGTTCTTGTCGGTGCCCCAGGCGGCGAGGGTGGAAAGCTCGAGGAACGGGCTGTCCGCGTCCAGCAGCAGCTCGATCCGTTCTCGCACCAGGAGCTTGCCCCGGGCGCGATGGCGGTCGATGTACTTCTGACCACCACCCATGCGGGCCTGGGCCTGGAGTGCTTCGAACTCGGCGAGTTTCTCGGTCATGGCCTTGCGGTTGGCCTGGAAGTCCTCGCTGGTGCGATCGACCTTGGTAGGGAGGACCTGCATCACCGGGAGGGTAGTGAGGGCGACCGGGAGCGCTCGGCGCCGTCCGGGTGGCCGGCGAACCCCTCAACTTCTCTTTGCGATCGGCCGATAACTATCCGATTCTGAGGAAGGGGCCGATCCTGAGGAAGGGGACTTTGCAGGCATGATGCTTTCAGGCAATCTGAGCAACTGGTCGGTGGTAGATCTCCTGCAGATGATGCGGGTGACCGGCAAGACCGCCGCCCTCCGTATCGAGGGCACCTGTGCCGGGGTCATCCACTTCAATGAGGGCAAGATCGTGGCGGCTTCCCTCGCCGGCCAGCGAGCACGGCCCGAGCCCGAGCAGGTGCGCCGGGCGACCATCGACGCCGTCTTCGTGCTCACCGGCCCCGCCGAAGGCTCGTTCTTCGTCGCTGCTCCCGAAACGGATCCCAACGCCCCTTCCTGGGAGGTGGCCGAGATCATGGCCGAGGTGGAGCACCTTCGGATGATCGCAAGCGACATCCTCGGTCAAGGCGTCGACCCCACCACGCCTCTGGTGCTGAACGCCGTGGTCCCGTCCCCCGTCACGCTCCACGCCGAGGATTGGGCGACCCTGGTCTCACTGGTCCCGGCGTTCAGTCTGGAGTCCCTGGAGAGGGTCATGGGTCGGACGAGAGCGTTACAGGTGGTCAATACCCTGCTGGCCAGGGGCCTGACGACCAAGGATCTGACCAAGGTCGAGGTCCAGTTGGCGCCGCCGGCGGCCGAAACCACCCCCGAGCCGGCCGTCGTTGCCGCAGCCCCCGCGGAGGAGTTTCCGGTACTGGAGTGGTTGGGAGACCGCCCGGCGGGTTCGGTCGACCTGTCCACCGACCTTCACGACGAGGCCGCCCGCCCGGGTCTGCTGGAGGAAACTTCGGAACAGGCCGATGCGGACTCCAGCCGGCGCCATCTCAAGGCGGTGGTCGCCTCCCCGGAGACGACGCTGGTGTCCGGCGTGCTCGACGATATGCGCCGGCTGCGAACGACCAACGGCTGACCCCCTCGTCCCTCCCGTAACGTGTCGGGATGGACGGGCCCCCACCCGGGTTCGCTGAGACGCCGCCGCTTTTCATCGGGATCGCCGGCGGCTCCGGATCCGGCAAGACGACGATTGCCACCAACGTGGCGGCGCGTCTTCCCGATGTTGTGCTGATCCAGCATGATTCCTATTACCGCCATCGGCCTGAGCTCAGCTTCGAAGAACGATCGCGGGTCAATTACGACCACCCCGATTCGCTCGAAACCGAGTTGCTGATCAGCCATCTCCGGCGACTCGCCGGGGGACGGGCGGTGGAGCGACCCACGTATGACTTCACCCGACATCTGCGGTCCGAGGAGACCGAGCGCGTGACACCGGCGCGAGTAGTGATCGTGGAAGGGATACTGGTTCTGGCCGATCCCGATCTCCGTTCCCATCTCGACCTGAAGGTATATGTCGACGCCGATCCGGATCTGCGGCTCGCCCGGCGGCTATCGCGCGACATCGAGGAGCGAGGCCGCACTGCTGCGTCGGTGTTGGAGCAGTACTTCGCCACGGTTCGGCCCATGCATCTGGAGTTCGTCGAGCCCTCCAGGCGTTATGCCGACCTGCTCCTCCCCGAGGGTCACAACGCCCGGGCAGTGGCAGCGGTCATCGCCATGATCCGCACTCACCGGGGCGGCGCCGGCCCCCCGAGGTGAGCTAATGGGGTTCGGGCGCGTGGATGGCCCGCCCGGGCCCGCTGACCCCCCTCCATATACTCGCCAGCATGACCTCCACCCGGCCGGATCGCGGCCGCCCCACAGTCGCCATCATCGGGCTGGGTGCAATGGGAGAGGCCCTGGCCACCGGACTGCGCGCCGCCGGGTGGGACGCATCTGACCTGACCTTCGTGGTGCGCCGGCCGGAGCGAGCCGAGATGCCCTCCTCATTAGGCGAGGTGATGGTGACCACTGACACCCGGTCGGGGTGCGCGGGCAAGGACGTGATCGTGATCGCCGTCAAGCCGAGGGATGTGGCCGAGCTGTTGGGCACGCTCGCCGGGAGCGTCGACCCCTCCCAGCTAGTCCTCACGGTGGCGGCTGGAGTGGCGACCACCACCTTCGAACAGTTCCTCGGCGATGTGCCGGTGGTGCGGGCCATGCCTAATACCCCCGCGCTCGTCGGCGAGGGGGTCACCGGGATTGCTGCCGGGCGGTTTGCCGGCGAGACCGAGGTGGACAAGGCTCGCCGGATTCTGGCCGCGGTCGGTGATGTCCGGGTGATGGACGAGAGCCTGCTCGATGCCGTGACCGCCGTCTCCGGCACCGGTCCGGCGTATGTCTTTCTGCTGGCCGAAGCCCTGACCGAAGCCGCGGTCCGGGAGGGCCTGCCGCGCGACGTCGCCGAGGCTTTCGTGAACCAGACCATCCGGGGCGCCGGCCATCTGCTCACCGACACCGATCTGGGGCCGTTCGAGTTGCGATCGCAGGTGACCTCGCCCGGGGGAACCACCGCGGCGGCGATGCATGTTCTGGAGGAGAGAGGATTCCGGGCGATCGTCGAGGATGCCGTCAGGGCGGCGGCACAACGGGCCCGTGAGCTAGGAGCCGAGTGAGCTTTTTCACCCGGGTGGTGGTCGCGGCTGCCGAGTCGGATCCGGTGCGAAGCGTCATCACCCGGACCCGGGCGGGAAAGGCCCTGGCCGGGCGCTTCGTAGCGGGCGACACGGTCGATCAGGCCATCGCCGCCGCCCGCCAACTCAACTCCGCAGGCATGGAGGTGTCCCTCGATTTGCTGGGAGAGGAGGTGGCCACGTCCATGGAGGTCGAGGCCGCCCTCGCCGGCTACTCCTCCTGCCTGGATCGGATCGCCACCGAGGAGATCCGCGGGAACATCTCCATCAAGCTCACCCAGCTGGGACTGGGCATCGATCGAGGACTGGCCGCCGCCGCCCTCGACCGGCTGGCCGCCACGGCGTCATCGCTGGGCCGCACGGTGAGCATCGACATGGAGGACTCGACCTACACCGAGGCGACCGTCGAGCTCTACCGGGCAGCCCAGCAACGGCATGGCAACCTGGGCCTAGCTCTACAGGCGTACCTCTTTCGCACCCCCGGCGACCTCTCCGCTCTGGCTCCCCTGGGTGGCCATCTCAGGT
Organism: Acidimicrobiia bacterium; assembly: GCA_035463935.1. Taxonomy (GTDB): domain Bacteria; phylum Actinomycetota; class Acidimicrobiia; order Spongiisociales; family ZC4RG35; genus DATEEG01. The sequence continues at coordinate 8,855 of DATHSX010000257.1, forward strand.
TGTGCAAAGGCGCGTACGTGGAGCCGGAGACGGTGGCATATACCTCCAAGCCGGAGGTCGACGCCGCCTTTTCCCGACTGCTATCGGTTTTGATGGCCTCCGAGTCGGTGATCCCCGCCATCGCCACGCACGATCCCCGGTTGATCGAGCAGACCCGCCGCCTGGCGACGCAGCGCAAGGGAAGGTTCGAGTTCCAGATGCTGTACGGAGTCCGGCCCCAGGCGCAACGTGAGCTCGTGGCGGCTGGCTTCCCGGTGCGGATCTACGTCCCCTACGGATCGTGCTGGTACCCGTATCTGGTTCGGCGGCTGGCCGAGCGACCGGCCAATCTCGGCTTCTTCATCCGGGCTCTGCTAGGCAGATAGCCGACGCGGCCGGAACGGCACGGCGACCCGTCGGTAGTCTCTGGCCCATGCCCATCGAATTCAACCTCCCGGACGAGCTGGGCCGGCCCGTCACGGCGGAGGATTATCGCGGTAAGCGATTGCTCATGTTCTTCTATCCGGCCGCCATGACTCCGGGCTGCACGGCCGAGGCCTGCGACTTCCGCGATTCCTATGAGTCCCTGCAGAAGGCCGATTACGAGCTAGTGGGGATCAGCCCCGACCCTCCCGCGACTAACAAGAGGTTCAAGGAAAAGGAGAATCTGCCCTTTCCGCTTCTCTCCGACACCGACCATGCCGTGGCCGAGCGCATGGGAGCGTGGGGGAAGAAGATGCTGTACGGCAAGGAGTCGGTGGGGCTGATTCGATCCACCTTCCTGATCGGTCCCGGTGGCGAGGTCGAGCGCGAGTACCGCAACGTGAAGGCCAAGGGCCATGTGGCGCGTCTAATAGAGGACCTCGGGCTGTGATGCGCCGCGCTTCGTTGGTCGTGCTGGGGCTGCTGGCCATAGCCTTGCCCGCTTCCGCCCAAAGCGAGGACGAGATCCTCGACGCTCTCGAATTACGCGGCTACTACCTCGACTCCGGAGTCGACGCCTCCATCGACCAGATGGAGGGGTTGGTCTCTCGATATCCGGGGATCCACTTCGTGGCCCTCGACTCGGAAGCGCCGGCTGGCGCTGACCTCCTCGCGGCGGATCTGCTCGATGCTCTCGGCCGGGGAACGGTGGTGGTGCTTACGCCCGAAGAAGTGGGTGCGGTCAGTTTCGAGCACAGTGACGAGGATCTCGGAGCAGCTTTGGACGCCGTGGTCGCCACCGAGGCCAGCACCTACCCGGAGGACTTTGCTGAGTTTGCGGGCACGCTGACCGGGGAGATCGCGCCGCCCCCTACCGAGGAGGCGGAGTCCGGGGGAGGTTTTCCCACCGTGCCGGTCCTGGTCGGAGTGGGTCTGGTGGGGTTGGTGGGATTCGGGCTCTATCGGTCCAACCGTCAACAGCAGGAGACTCGTGCCGGTCGACTGGAGGAGGCACGAGCCGAGATCCGCCAACAGATGGATGTCGTGGCCGGCCAAATCGTGGCGCTGGCAGACGACGCCCGGGTCGAGGAAAACGCCGAGGCTCGCCAGCACTACCGGGCCGCCTCCGAGACCTTTCAGCAGGCCGAGGACCGGTTGCAGGCCGCCGCCAATCTCGTGCAACTAGAGGACCTTTCGGACGACCTCGACCGGGCCCGGTGGGAGTTGGAAGCGACCAGCGCCCTGATCGAGGGCCGGGCGCCGCCCCCCGTGCCGGTCGACGAGAAGCCTCAGCCGTGTTTCTTCGACCCCACCCACGGCGCCGGGATTGAGGAAGCCAGGCTCGAAACCCCAGCCGGGACCCGCCAGGTGCTGGTCTGCGCCGCGGATGCCGAGAAGCTGCGCCGGGGTGAGGCCCCCCAGCCGAGGCAGATTCCGATGGGTCCGAACGCCTACCCGGCCCCCCAGGCGCCGCGGTCGAGCGGTGGCCTCGGCATGGATTGGCTCGACATCTTCTCGATCGTGGTGGGGGGAATGGGACGGGGCATGTCGTATGACTGGCGCCCCACGCCGCCGCGCCGTTCCGGCGGGCGGATCGGCCTCCCGTTCCCGCGGGGGCGATCGATGGCCCGGGCTTCCCGGAGCCGAGGCTCGATGGCACGCGGGCGCCGGGGCCGCTGAGCGCTGCGGCCGGGCCGGGTGCCAAGCGTTAAGCTCGGCAGCCGGACTCACGAGGGAGACAGCGATGCTTCGTCGCATCTGGAACTACCTGAAGACACTCTTTGGCATGGCGGCCGAAAGCGCCATGGACCCGGCCGTCGAGATCGAGCAGGCGATCAACGAGGCCAAGCGCCGTGACCAGGAGCTGCGTAACCAGGCCGCCAAGGTCATCGCCCACCGCACCCTGATCGAAGCCAAGATCGAGGATTCCGCCAAGGATGTGGGAGAAGCCCGGGAGATCGCCAAGCAGGCTCTGCTCAAGGCCGAGACTGCCAAGACCGCGGGGGACACCGCTGCCCAAACCAAGTGGACCAATGCCGCTCAGTCGGTGGCGCTCAAACTGCAGGCGGCCGAGTCGAACCTGGGCGGCCTGAAAGAGCAGTACGAGATCGCCATAACCCAGGCCGATCAGGCCAAGAGCGCGGTGACCCAGAACGCCATGCGGCTCCAAGAGCTAGCCGCCA
>DATHSX010000258.1:0-7052 GCA_035463935.1 Acidimicrobiia bacterium
ATCGGGATGACCTCCCTCGCCCTGTTAGGAGCGTGTGCAGGGGCGGTGTCGGACAAGCACACCATCGTCGAGCCGATGACCCTCGGAGAGGCCGATGACGATGGCATCGCGCCGGTGATGCTGACCGAACGGGCCATGCAGCGTCTCGACATTCAGACGGTGGCGGTCGAGCAGTCCGAAGAGTGGCTGGTGGTACCCAGCGACGCCGTTTTTGTCGACGAGACGGGCACGTTTTGGCTGTACACGAATCCCGAGCCCCTCGTCTACCTGCGTCACCAGATCGGCGTCTCACACGATGACGGCGAGAGCGCCTTCTTGACTGATGGGCCGGACCCGGGAACCCCGGTGGTGACGGTGGGAGTGCCGGAGTTGTACGGCGCCGAAACCGGGGTCGGGCACTAGAGGATCTAGAGCGGTAGTCAGAGAGAGAAGGAGACCGGGCGAATGCTTCGCTGGGTGGTTGGTTCGAGCCTGAAGTTCCGTTTCGTGGTAGTGGGTCTGGCGGCGGCCCTGATGTTCTTCGGCACTCTGCAGCTCCGCGACGCCAACATCGACGTCTTCCCCGAGTTCGCGCCACCTAAGGTCGAAGTTCAGACGCCGTCGCTCGGCCTGTCGGCCACCGAGGTCGAGTCGCTCGTGACCATTCCTCTCGAACAGAGCCTCAATGGCATTCCCGGGCTCGATGTCATTCGCTCCAAGTCCGTCGAGCAGCTTTCCTCGATCGAGTTGATCTTCGAGCGGGGGACCGACCTGTTTGAGGCTCGTCAGTATGTGGCAGAGCGCATCGCCATCGTCACCCCGACTCTCCCCACCTGGGCGAGCCCTCCCTTCATGATCCAGCCGCTTTCGGCGACCAGCCGGGTCCTCAAGGTCGGGCTCACCAGCACCGACCCGGAACTCGACATGATGGATCTTTCCATGACGGCGTACTGGAAGATCCGCGCTCGGCTGCTGCGAGTGCCGGGGGTAGCCAATGTACCGATCTGGGGGGAGCGTCTGGAGATGCTTCAGGTCCAGGTCGACCCGGAGCGGCTGCAGGAGTTCGATGTCAAGCTCGAAGACGTCATGAACGTCGTGTCCGACTCCCTCGACGCCGGCCTGATGCAGTACACGGAAGGCCGGTTCATCGGCAAGGGAGGATGGATCGAGAGCGGAGACCAACGGCTCGCGGTTCACCATGTCGCTCCGATCGTCAAGGTCGAGGACCTGGCCCAGGTGCCCATACGAACCGGCGAAGACGTCATCCTGCGCCTGGGAGATGTGGCCGAACTGGTCAGGGATCATCAGCCCATGGCTGGAGACGCCGTGATCAACGACGGCCCGGGTCTCATGCTGATCGTCGAGAAGCTGCCGTGGGCCAACACCCTGGACGTGACCAGGGGGGTGGAGGCGGCGCTGGCCGAACTGGCCCCCGGTCTTCCGGGAATCGCCATCGACTCCACGATCTTCCGACCGGCCACCTTCATCGAGGACGCCATCTCCAACCTCAACGGGGCCATGGTTCTCGGGGCCGTGCTGATGATCCTGATGCTGGGCGCCTTCCTCTTCGAATGGCGCACCGCCCTGATCAGCGTTGTCGCCATCCCGCTCTCGTTGATCGCGGCCGGCTTGGTCCTTCACGCCCGGGGGGCGACGATCAACACCATGATCCTGGCCGGGTTTGTGATCGCCCTCGGCGACATCGTCGACGACGCCATCATCGACATCGAGAACGTGGTTAGACGCCTGCGCGAGGCCCGCGCTCGGGGCGGAGAGATCTCGACGGCCCGGATCATCCTCAAGGCGTCGCTCGAGGTGAGAAGCGCCATCGTCTACGCCACCCTCATCGAGGTGGTGGCGGTCCTTCCCATCTTCATGCTGGTGGGGCTCTCCGGCTCCTTCTTCCGGCCGCTGGTCACCTCATACGCCCTGGCGCTGCTGGCCTCGATGGTCGTGGCCTTAACTGTCACGCCGGCGTTGAGCCTGATGTTCTTCCGCAAGGCATCGTCGCTGCAGCACCGGGAGTCCCCGCTGATCCCGCCGCTCAAGCGGGCGTACCAGGCAGTCCTGGCTCCCATCGTTAACGGGCCCCGCCGGGCCTACGCCGGCGCCGGGGTGACGATGATGCTCGGCATCGCCGTCTTGCCCTTCCTCGGCCAGACGCTGCTCCCCTCGTTCAAGGAACGCGACTTCCTGATGCACTGGCTGACGAAGCCAGGGACGGGGCACGAGGAGATGGTCCGCATCACCACCCAGGTCAACCGTGAGCTCCTGACGATCCCCGGCGTGCGCAACGCCGGGTCGCACATCGGCCAGGCGCTCCTGATGGACGAGGTGGTCGGGATCCAATTTGGGGAGAACTGGGTGAGCGTCGACCCATCGGTCGACTACGACCAGACCGTCGCCAGCATTCAGGAGGTAGTTGACGGATATCCCGGGCTATACCGGGACGTGCTGACGTACCTCAAGGAAAGGATCCGGGAGGTTCTGACCGGATCGAGCGAGGCGATCACCATCCGCATCTATGGGCCCGATCTGGAGCTTCTCCGGGAGAAGGCCTCCGAGGTCAACGGGATTCTGGCCAGCATCCCCGGGGTGATCGAAAACCATGTCGAGTTCCAGGAGGACATCCCCCAGATCAAGGTCGAGGTAGACCTGGAGGCGGCCCGGGCCTACGGGCTCAAGCCCGGTGATGTGCGTCGGGCGGCTGCCCGCCTGATCGCCGGCGAGGAGGCCGGGGATATCTTCCAGGGCGGGCGGGCCTACGACGTCCAGCTCTGGAGCACCCCGGGCACGCGCCAGAGCCTGAGCGACGTGCAGAACCTGCTCATCGATACGCCGACGGACGAATACGTGCTGCTCAAGGACGTAGCCGACATCTCGGTGGTCCCCACTCCCAACGTGATCCAGCACGAGAAGCTCTCCCGCAACATCGATGTGGGCGCCAACATCGACCAGTCCCGCGACCTGGGGTCCGTCGTGGCCGATCTCGAGGACAAGCTGCAGGACGTCGAGTGGCCCACCGAGTTCCGGGCCGAGTTGCTCGGCGAGTACACCGAGCGACAGGCGGCCTCGAATCGGTTGATGATCTTCGCGGTCGCGGCGGCGGTCGGGGTGCTGCTGCTACTCCAGGCGTCGTTTGGCAACTGGCGGCTGGCGCTCCTCTCGTTTGCAACCCTACCGGTCGCCCTCATCGGAGGCGTCCTTGCCGCCTACCTGGGGGGCGCGGTGATCTCGCTCGGCTCCCTGGTTGGTTTCTTTACCGTCCTCGGCATCGTTGCGCGCAACGGCATCATGCTGATAAGCCATTACCAGCACCTGGAGAAGGAGGAGGGGATGGCTTTCGGTCCCGAGCTGGTTATGCGGGGGGCCCTCGAGAGAGTCGTGCCGATCATGATGACCGTCCTCACTACCGGGTTGGCTCTGATCCCCCTGATTTTGTCAGGCAACATTCCCGGTCAAGAGATCGAATACCCGATGGCCATTGTCATCCTGGGTGGTCTGATCACGGCGACGCTCCTCAACCTGTTCGTGGTCCCGTCGCTTTACCTGCGATTCGCCAAGCGCAGCCGGGGCCAGACAGTGGCAGTGGCGACGGCCTGAGAAAATCGATCAACGGAGGGTTGAAACATGCGACATCGGTGGCAGGTCTGGTTGATGGCAACCTTGGTGCTGGGGGTGTCGGCTTGTGGCAGCAGTGCGACGACCACAACCACGGCCAGCACCACCACCACCGCCACCACCACCGATGCCGCCTCCGACGAGGAGCTGTTCGAGGACTTCGACTCCGCCTCCTTCAGTAACCCCACGGTGGTCGACAACAATTGGCTGCCCATGCGGCCGGGGACCCAGCTCATCTATGAGGGTTTCACCGTTGCAGACGGGGAAGAGATTCCTCACCGCGTAGTCTGGACCCTCACCGATCTGACGAAACAGATCGGCGACGTGCGCACGGTGGTCCTCTGGGAAGAGGACTACGCCGATGAGGAGCTGCAGGAGGCGGAGATCGCCTTCTTTGCCCAGGATGACGCTGGCAACGTATGGCTGTTTGGCGAGTATCCGGAGGAGTACGAGGAAGGCGAATTGGTCGCTACACCGGCCTGGATCGCGGGCTTTCAGGATGCCCGTCCGGGCATCATTCTGCCGGGAGATCCTCAGCCCGGCACCCGCAGCTACGCCCAGGGGTGGGGGCCGGCCGTCGAGTGGTACGACCGGGGCCAGGTCTTCGAGGTCGGGGCGAGCACCTGCGTCGCCACCGGGTGCTACGACGACGTGGTGGTCATCGATGAGTTCGATCTCGCGGAACCCAACTTCTTCCAGGTCAAATATTACGCCCCGGAGGTCGGATTGGTCCAGGTCGGTTGGAAAGGACCCGATCCCGATCAGGAGACCCTGGAAGTGGTCGAGATCCGACAGCTCGGAGAAGACGAGCTTGCCGAGGCCCGGGCCCGCGCCCTCGAGCTGGAGACCCGCGCCTACGAGTTGAACGCCGCCGTCTACGGCGAGACCCAGCCGGCCGAATAGAGGCCTCAGGCGGAGGCGCTGCCGGAGGCGGACTTCCGACCGGGCAGGGCCATGCGGGCTAGGGCCATGGCTTCTTGGAGGAGCGGGCGGTCGATGAGGCGGATGAGCCCCAGATAGACGACAGCACCCGCGAGCACGTAGACGATCACTTGCGTCGTCAGCCCGGCGCCGCCAAGCGGCACCTGCAAACCGAAGATGGCCAGTGCCATGCCGGCCGCGGCGCCTAGTGGCGGCAGGATTCGTCTCCCGACAGAGCGGAAGTCGCTCTGGATCAACCGTCTGGCCGCCCGCAGCGTCACCGGCGCCAGCAGATAGTTGACGACGGCAAACGAAGCGGCCACCGCGACGATGCCAAAACGCACGACCACGAGGAATCCGACCACCGTGGCGGCGGTGGTCAACACGGCGATCGCCAGACGCCACGATGGCTTGCCCAGCGCCTTCATGGCCACGCCTGGAGCGAAGAGGACGGCCTCGAGGAGGCCTGCCATGGAGAGGACCTGCATTACCGGCACCGCCTCCTCCCATCTGTTTCCGAACATGAGCGGGACCAGTTCAGGAGCCGTGACCATCACCCCCACAAACGCGGGAAAGGCGACAAAGCTGGTCAGCCCGATCGACTTGTAGTAGGCCCGCTGCACCTTCTCGGCCTGCTCCTGAATCCGAGAGAAGACGGGAAACGCCACCGCGCCTATGACGTTGGTGGTGATGTTGACCATGATTCGCAGCAGCCGGTAGGCCACCGTATAGAGGCCGAGGGCGACCGGGCCGAGGTAGTAGCCGATGAGCAGATCGTCCGATCGCCTTGTGAAGAACTGGAGAATCTTGAAGCCCAGGACGTGGATTCCGAAGGACGACAGCCGTTTGAAGTAGGAGAACGAGAACGAGAATCCAGGGCGCCAGCCACTCACGGCCCAGATCGTCACGGTGTTGACGACCGCACCGGTGACGTCCTGGATGACCAGGCTCCAGACCCCGAGCCCGGTGAAGGCGGCAACGATGCCGGCTCCGCCCCCGATCACATTGGCCAGCATCGAGCGCAGGGTCAGGCTGGCAAATGCCATTCGCTTGGTGAGGATGGCCCTTTGAACTGTCTGGAGGCTGCTGATCGGAAGCGTTATCGAGAGCCAGACCAGGACCGGCCCCAGCGACTCGTCGCCAAATCCCGTGGAAATCAGCGGTGCAGCACCCATCAGCGCACCCATCAAGAGGAGGGCGATTGCCAGGTTGGTCCAGAAGGCCGTGTCCAGTTGTCGTTTGTCGACCTCCGGCTGTTGGATGATGGCGTCGGCGAAACCCTGCTCGGCCAGGACTTTGGTGAAGGTGGTGAACGCCGTGGCCAACGCTACGGTGCCGAAGGCGCTGGGCGATAGCAGCCGTGACAGGACCACAAAGAGGATGAAGGTGGAAAACTGAAAACCCCAGTTGCCGGCGGCCGACCAGAAGACCCCCTGCGCCGCCTCTTTCTTGAGGCTCACTCCTGGCCTCCGCCAAGCGACTGGGACCTGATGACCTTCACCCCGGCGGCCTCTCCAGCAGGGCTGCGACTTCAGCCTCCACCTGGCGAGGTGATGCGGCTCCAGTGTCGATCCGTTGAGCTTCGGGTCCGCCCGCCAACTCGATGGCGGCCACTGTCCGGTTGAATGCCCGCCGGTGCTTCCCCAGGAATTCGAAACTCACGTCCGGTGATTGTCCCTTGGTCTCGTGATCCTGGGACCGGTCCCCGATGCGTTTGACGAGAACCGGGTCGGGCGCGTCCAGGAATACGATTCGGCTGAGCTTCCCCGACCACACCTCCACCATCCGCTGGTGCCACCGCTGATAGGCCGCCGAGGTGGTGAATGGTTTGCCGATCGCCTCCAGCCGTCCTAGCGCATATATCGGCCCCTGATCGAGGATCCACATGCTCTGGCCGGGTTCGCACCTAAGGCCGAGGTACCGCAACCACTCGCTCACATAGATCACGAGCTTGACCTCTCTCCAGCTCATCCGCGGTTGCCGGCTGAGACCGGCCGCCAGGATGGGCAGCAATCGGAGGGTGCTGTGCAGCACATAGGGAATGTGAGCCAGTCTGCCCGCATCCAGGAACGGAGCCAGGCGAGAACCCGGATAGTGCTTGCTCAGCGAACGCGCAAGGGTTGACTTGCCAGCTCCTGCTACCCCGACGACTTCGATGATCTGACAGGACGAAAGAGACAAGTGCGGCCGCTGCTTACGACAACCGGGACCAGATCATGCTCTTGAGCTCGCGAGCGACCTCTTCCCTTGACTTGCTCGCGTCGATGACGCGAACCGAACCGTCGGCCCAGGTCATGCTCCAGATCTCGTTCCCACGACGGCGCACACTTTCGGGAGACTCCGTGGTCTTCCGCTGTACGGCGATCTCGGGGTCCACCCTCAGGGCAACGACCAGCTCCGGCAAACCAATCGCGTCGTGGTACTTCTGCTCGATCCTCATCATCCGTCGCACCAGGGGTCTGTCGAGCGTCTCATCTTCGATCATGCGCTCGATCTGAGGGGCGTCCATAAGCCGCAATGAGGGGTGCGGA
>DATHSX010000259.1:0-2128 GCA_035463935.1 Acidimicrobiia bacterium
TCGCTCCGGCGCTTCGATCTTCCCGAGTTGGTCCCCGCCATCTACGACGGAGACACCCCCACCGACCAGCGCACATCGATCCGACGACGCGCCAACGTCGTCCTCACCAACCCCGACATGCTCCACGTCGGCATCTTGCCCTACCACGACCGGTGGGCCGACTTCCTCCACCGGCTGAGATACGTGGTGGTGGACGAAATCCACACTCTTCGAGGGATCTTCGGTACCCATGTGGCCATGATTCTTCGCCGCCTGCGCAGACTGGCCTCCCACTACGGCGCCCACCCCACCTTCATCATGTCATCGGCGACGATCGGCAACGCCGGGGGGTTGGCCAGCCTCCTCACCGGGCTGGACGTTGCGGTGTTCGATCGGGACGACTCCCCCGCCGGGGAACGCACCACCGCCCTGTGGAACCCCGCTCTCACCGACCAGGAGGGAGGCCGCCGTCGCTCACCCCTCGGGGAGGCCGCCGAACTGTTCTCCGACCTGGTCGAACGAGGCTTTCGAACCATCGTCTTCACCCGGGGCCGGAAGTCCACCGAGTTGGTCTATCGCTGGGCCAGGCAGCGACTCTCCCCCGATCTGGCGAAACTGGTGGCCTCCTATCGGGCCGGTTACACACCGGCCCAGCGGCGCGAGATCGAACAGAAGCTGTTCGGTGGTGAACTTCGGGGGGTCATCGCCACCAGTGCCCTGGAACTGGGCATCGACGTCGGCGGCCTCGATGCGGCCCTGGTCGTCACCTTCCCGGGCACGATGGCGGCGTTTCGTCAGCAAACCGGCCGGGCCGGCCGGTCGGGGCAGGAATCCCTGGCGGTGCTGATTGCCGGCGAAGACGCTCTCGATCAGTACCTCATGTCCCACCCTCAGGAGCTTTTCTCGCGTCCGTCGGAGGAGGTGGTCATCAACCCGCGGAACCCGCTCGTAGCCGAAGCCCACGCCGGATGTGCCGCCTATGAGCTCCCTCTCCGTCTGGAAGACCGCGAGATCCTGGGCGATTCGGTTGAGGAGGCGGCCAACCGCCTGGTCCAGGCCGGGCATCTCCGGCACAAGGAGGGGACGCTGTATTGGGCCCGCAGGAGCCGGCCGGCTCCCGCTATCGACATCAGGGCCAGCGGTGGGCCCGCCTTCGTCATCATGACCTCCGCTCCGGGCGACGCGCCTCGAATGATCGGAACCCTGGACGAGGGCCGGGTCTACCGCGACGCTCACGTCGGGGCCGTTTATCTCCATCAAGGGGAGAGCTACGTGGTGGAGGAACTCGAGCCCTCGCTGCGCCAGGTACGGGTCAGGCGCGCCGATGTCGATTACTACACGCAGACCCGCCAGGAATCCGACCTGACGGTGGTGGATCAGACGGCTTCAGCGGCCCTGGGCCGGGCCAACCTCTACCTGGGGATCGTGGAGGTCGAAAGCCGCATCATCTCCTATCAGCGCCGGCGGCTGGGATCTCGCGAACTGATCGACACCATCGACCTCGACCTTCCCCCCAGCGTCATGACCACCACCGCGGTGTGGATGACGATGCCGGGCTCCCTGCTCGACCAGGTCGCTCTCGGACCCGACCTGCTGGGCGCTCTGCACGCCGCCGAACATGGCGCCATCGCCCTCCTGCCCCTGATGGCGGTGTGCGATAGGTGGGACATCGGCGGCCTTTCGACCAACTGGCATCCGGCCACGGGCACTGCCACCATCTTCATCCACGAGGGCTATCCCGGTGGGGCGGGGATCTCGCCAATCGCCTTCGAGCGGAGCCGCCGGCACTGGGAGGCCACGGTCGATGCCATACGGCGATGTCCCTGTGCGCGCGGTTGCCCGTCGTGCATCCAATCGCCCAAATGCGGAAACCTCAACGAACCGCTGTCAAAGGCCGGAGCCGTGAGGCTGCTCGAGGGAGTCCTGGACCAGGTCGGGCCAGGCCGGGGTGGTCAGCGGGGGCCCTCGGTCAGCGAAGCGGTGCGGGCCGCCAGAATCGAGATCAGGTCAGACGGCGTCAACTCCACCTGAAGGCCCCGCTGCCCCGCTGACACCAGCACCAGGTCATGGCTTGCGACTGCGCTGTCGACAAATACCGGCAGGCGCCTCGTCTGGCCGAAGGGGCTGATTCCGCCCACCACGTAACCGC
>DATHSX010000260.1:0-1688 GCA_035463935.1 Acidimicrobiia bacterium
CCCTCCCAGGTGGTGTCGAGCTTGGACCACTTGGTGACGCAGTGGATATCGACTGTGACCAGTCCGCTCGGCAGGTTCGAGAACTCGTTCCACGTCCAGCTGACCTCGTCGACGTCATCACTCGCGATGGTGAGCCGCCACTCCTCCAGGGAGACGCGAGGTGTCGGGCCGGCGGACAGCACGGGGAAGTCGTTGGTCACGTACTGACCCGGGGGGACCCGGTCGGCAGGAGCGTCGACCTGGCGGCGTCCGCGAAAGCCTCGCGACACGAAGCTCATAGGCGCTTATGCCACCTCATCGGTCGACCGCCTTTCGGGCCGGGATTCGGCTGGGACATTCGGTGGCACGGATAAGGCCTCGCCTCCGTCGGGAGTCGATCCGGAGGGGCCGAAGGGAAGAGCGGGCTGCGCGTTCAGCGGTACCACGTGGGCGCTTGGCGTCGCGACTTGGGTCTGCTGGAGATGTGTCATCTGGTCGTCGAAGTAGATGTGGGGTTTCAGCGCCGCCAGCACCCCCGCTTTGTCGATCCCTCCCAGAAAGAAGGTTTCGTTGAGCCGGATGCCCCATTGCCTGAGCGTGTGGACCACGCGGCGGTGCGCCGGCGCGCCTCGTGCGGTCACCAGGGCCAGCCTGATCGGAGCCTCCTCGGCCGGGAAATGCTGTTGAACGCGGGCGAGGCTCTCGAGGAACGGTTTGAAGGGTCCGGGGCTCATCGGTACCTCCGACAGGGCAACCTCCCGCTCCACGAAGGCTTCCAGGCCCTTGGTCTGATACACGTGCTCGGATTCGTGGTCGAACAGCACCGCGTCCCCATCGAAGGCGATACGGACCTCACCCTCCGGCCCGCCCTCGCCCGTTGGCCTGGCCGGCTTGAGGACCAGGGCCGCCGGCCAGCCGTGACGAAGCGCCTCCTCCACGTCGGTGTCGTGGGCGGAGAGGAAGAGGTTGCATGAGAAAGGTCCCAAGAAGGGCCAGGGCGGTTTGCCGTCGGTGAAGGCGGCTCGAGTTATGTCGAGACCATGCGCTTCGACCGAGTTGAGGATGCGCATTCCCGAGTCGGCATCATTGCGCGAGATGACGACCACCTCCACCAGCCGCTCATTGGCCAACTCGTTGATGCGTAGCAAATTGCTGGCGAGGGAGAAGGCGGTGCCCGGCTCCAGCACGACCGCCTCGCGTTCGAGCTGGTGAGCGCGGTAGGCGGCGATCCCCTCGTTCTTGAACACCGCGTCCGCCTCTTCCAGGTCGAACAGGGCCCGAGATGTGAGCCCCACGACGAGCTTGTCGGTGATGCTGTAGGCCATGGTGCGGTCGCTTTCGAAGACAAGCTAATCGCCTCTGCACCTGCGCCCCAAGGTGGCGCGTCCCTGGCCCGGGCCGTCACGCCCTGCGATCGCCAGATAGCTTCTGCGCCATGGAGATCGCACAGACTGTCCTCGGTAGCTTTCTGATGCTGTTGGGGGTGGTCGGCTATCTGCGTACCCGCGCCCTGGTGCACTATCTGGTGGGGTTGTCGGACCCACCGCTGAGTCAGGCGGCGAAGGACAGGATCAGTGCCAGTGTCTTCTTCTATCACCTCATCGCCGGGCTGACGGCTGTCAGCGGCTTGCTGGTGGTGCTCCTGGCCTCCTCCGTCGAGTGATTCGGGAAGTGTGGTTGGTCGAGGTGGCGGTTGGCTGACCGGAGCC
>DATHSX010000261.1:0-6137 GCA_035463935.1 Acidimicrobiia bacterium
GACCACCCGATCGACCACCGGGCCGCTGGCCCTGCTGGCCTCGTCGACTGCTACCCGCGAAGCGACCTCGCCGCCGGCGGCACCCCCCATTCCGTCGGCGACCATCGTCACCAACGGACCCGGGCCCCGGCCCGAGGTGTCGGGGGCGTAGCAATCCTCGTTGTTGTTCCGTACCCGGCCGCGGTGGCTGCCGGTCGCCCACTGATACTTCACCTGACCTCCATAACCGTTTTACCCACCTGGAGGGCGTCGCCCCGCCGGAGCACGGTGGGGGTGGTGATGCGCCGCCCGTTTACATAGGTCCCATTGGTGCTGCCCATGTCCGACACCGTGAGGGTGCCGTCCTGGGCCACCAGCCGCAGGTGGAACTCGGAAGCGTAGGGGTCTTCCAAGACCACGTCGGCCTGGTCGCTGCGGCCCAGCACCGTGGCGCCGGTGACGACAAACGACAGACCGGCCTGTGAGTCCGAGCGCATGATGGTCACCCGATTGCTCACTCGCCTGGTGCTGTCCGAGCGGCCAATCCCGACATGCCGGACCAGTCCCCGCGCCACCTGCCAGATGAACAGGTAGATAAGTGCCAGGAAAATCAGGCGGAGGATGGTGAGGATCAGTTCGGGCATGTATCAGCAGGGAATAGGCGGTAGGCAGCAGGGGGGACCAGCGACGAGCTCACGGACTGAGGGTGAAGCGGAATTCGAGTCCGGCCACCGTCAGCATCGATCCCTGCTGTAGGTGGGCGGGTGTCCGGCGAACCGCCCGTCCATCCACCGTGGTTCCGTTGGCGGACTCGAGGTCGCGGACATAGACCTCTCCGTCGTGGCGATAGACCAGGGCATGGCGGCGGCTGACCTCCGGTGCGTTGACCACCAGATCGGACTCGGGAGCCCGGCCCAGGATCGCCCGATTGTGCCTGATGTCGAGATGGCCACCGGCGCCGGTGAGTTGGCCCCAGGGTTGCAGCGGACCAGGCACCACCGCGGTCTCACAGCTGATCGAACCGGGACCCACGACCGGACTCGCCTCGATGTGCACCTCCACGGGGCCCTCGAGGCGCCACCCCCGGTCAGCGGCGTGGTCAGACAGGGTCCTGGCGAGGTCGACCTCCACGTTCTCGGTGTCGCCTGCCAGGTTGACCGGATTGAGGAGCAGCCGGAAATGGTTGGCGGTGGAAGGCCCCGCTGCGCTCCTGAACTCGGAGAGCTCCGCTTCCCTCGCCAGCCGGGCGGCCAGTTCGGGGATCGCCAGCCCGCGCCGGAATATCCGTCCGGCGAGCCCATCGACGGCATCCTCAAGCTTGCGCTCGAGTTGACGGGCCAATTTCATAAGGAAGAAACGGTAGTTGGGGCAGCGCGGTTCGCCGGCTCCCATGGCAGAAGTCGGAAGGCGGGAGTCCGGAGTCTCACTAATATGCGACCTGACCCGCCCGTCACAGGCTGGTCGCGCTCGGGCGAGTGGCGGAATTGGCAGACGCGCAGGATTCAGGTTCCTGTGTCCGCAAGGACGTGGGGGTTCAAGTCCCCCTTCGCCCACAACCGTGATCCTCGATCGTCCCCGTTCGAGGCGGCGGCGCTTCCTGTGGCCGTTGGTTCTCACCCTGGTGGTGCTGGCGGCTCTGATCCTGGCCCGCATCAACGACCAGGCCATCGCCGCCGTCAATTACCTCGACAGCATTCGCCAGAGCTCCAACAGTCTGGTAGCGGCGGCTGCTTCCTTCTCGACGCTGGCCGACAGCCTTGCCACCATCGAACGCGCCGAATTTCAGACGGTGACCGACTCGGCGCTCGCGGCGCTGGCGGGGGCCGCCCGGACCGTGGAGGTGGCGCCCGACAGCCGCGCCCTGGCGGGGGTGGCCTCGCTGTACAGGTTGACCGTGAAGACTTGGGTGCAAGGGGTGCAGACTTTCGCCGAGGGGGTGATCAGGTCGGCCGACGAGGGGGGCTCCGGCGAGGAGATGATCTACGCCGGTCTGCAGCAGGTCGCGGCGGGAGACGAGCTGTATCGGGGGGTCATCGAAGAGCTCGCTCGCCCCGACGTTCCCGACCCCATCGGGGCGATGCCCGAGGTCCGCATGCTTCCCAGCACCATCTCGCCGGTGGCGCTGGCCCGCCTCTTTGCAGTGGCGGCCGGAGCCGCCAACAGCCTCTTGGCGCTACGGGCCGACCTGGCCGTGGGCCAGGTCACCGCTGATCCGGAGTGGGTGACCGATCCGAGCGGGAACTTGGTGGTCAGCGCCGCCGAGTTGATGACCATCGACGTGGTGGTGGCCAACCACGGCAACACCGAGGCCCCGACCCAGCTCCTCAACCTGGAGTTGCTGAGCGCCGACGGCGCCGAGAACCGCAGCGCCGAGGTGCCCGAACTCGCACCCGGGGGTCAGACCACCGTCAGGATCGAGGGCCTGAACGTGGCTCCCGGGCAGACCTATCAGCTCTCGGTGGGACTGCAATTGACGGTAAGCGACGGCGATGCCGCCAACAACTCGATCACCCTCAGCTTCCTCGTCAATGAGCCGACCGCCTGAGCGCGTACCATCGTCAGCCAGTGATCGATCCGAACGTCCTTCGAACCGACCTTGATCGCCTGGAGCGGTCCCTCCAGCGGCGCGGCCTGAGCTTCGACTTGGCCGAGGTGGTCGCTCTCGATGAACGGGTCCGCCGCACCCGACAGCGGGCAGAGGAGGTGCGCGCCACCCAAAAGGATGCGGGCCGGGAGATCGCTCGTCTCCTGGGGGCCGACAAGGAGGCGGCCATTCAACGGGTGACTCAGTTGGCCGAGGACTACAAGCGACTGGACGCCGAAGCCGAAAAGCTCGCCGAGCAGTTCCAACGACTGTGGGCGACGCTCCCCAATCTCGTCGATGACTCCGCCGCCGATGGCCTCACCGAGGCGGACAACCGCGAACAAAAGCGGGTGGGCGAAAGAGCTTCGTTCGAGCACGAACCGGTCGATTTCGCCACCCTGGGCTCCCGGCTCGACCTGATCGATATGGATCGGGGCGCCAAGGTCTCAGGAAGCCGTTTTGGGTATCTGAAGGGCAAGGCCGTTCTGCTCGAGTTTGCCTTGGTCCGGTTCGCGTTCGATCGCTTGGTGGCAGCCGGATTCACGCCGATGATCCCGCCGGTCCTGGTCCGGGAGCAGGCGCTGTACGGGACCGGGTTTTTTCCCAGCGACCGTGAGCAGGTGTACGCCGTCCCCGCCGACGACCTCTACCTGGTCGGTACAGCCGAAGTGCCGCTGGCCGCCTATCACACCGACGAGATTTTCGAGGAGGCGGAACTGCCCCTGCGGTACGCCGGATTCTCCTCCTGTTTCCGGCGGGAGGCCGGTACCTACGGCAAGGACACGCAGGGACTATTCCGGGTCCATCAATTCGACAAGGTGGAGATGTTCGTTTTTACCCGTCCGGAGGATTCCCCGGGAGAACACGAGCGCCTGCTGGCGATCGAGGAGGACCTGGTCTCGGGGCTGGACCTGCCCTACCGGGTGGTGAACGTCGCCGCCGGCGATCTGGGCGCCTCGGCGGCCAAGAAATACGATATCGAGGCGTGGTTCCCCTCCCAGGGCACCTATCGAGAGGTCACCTCCTGTTCGAATACCACGGACTACCAGGCCCGTCGGCTCAAGATCCGTTACCGCACCACCGGTGGCAACCAGATCGTCCACACTCTCAATGGGACCGCCGTGGCGGTAGGACGGGTGATTCTCGCCATCCTCGAGAACCACCAGCAGGCGGACGGCAGCGTGACGATGCCTCCCGTGTTGCTCCCTTACCTCGGTTTCGACCGCATCGGTCCGTGATCGGGCAGGGCTGGTGAGCAAGGAAAGCGACACCATCTTCGCCCGGATCGCGCGCCGGTACGACCTGCTCAACCGGATCCTGTCATTGGGCCGCGACCAGGCCTGGAGAAGGAGCGCCGCCCGCCTCCTGCCCCGGGGTCGGGTGCTCGATCTGGGCAGCGGGACGGGAGCTGCGGAGCCGGTCCTGGCAGGGCGGACAATCGTGGCCCTTGATCCGGTGGCGCCGATGCTGACGCTCAGCCCGATGGAACTGCGGGTGGTGGGGATCGGCGAGCAACTCCCGTTTCGGGACGGTTCGCTGGACGGGGTCTTCTCCGCCTACGTCTTTCGCAACCTCACCTCGGTCGCCGCCACGCTCGCGGAGGTTCACCGGGTTCTTCGCCCGGGAGGGACCGCCGCCATCGTCGATCTCTCCCGCCCGGTCCGGAGCTGGGCCAGGGCCCTGCACCGGTTAGGGACCGCCATCGTGCTGCCGCTGGCCGGCTTGCTGATCGGGGCCCCGGCCGAGTACTGGTACCTCCACCGCAGCCTGGACAAGCTCCCACCCCCCGAGGTGCTGTTGGGCAGCGGTCCGTTGCGGCTCGAGTCGACCTGGCGAATGGGCCCGCTGGGGTTCGTCTATGGGGCGATCCTCGCCAAGGACGATCTCGGGCAGACGACCAAGAAGTAGCGGCTGGCCTCCCGGTCGGACCCGCGCCGGATGCGGGCGATGGAGCCTCAAGGAAGGGGGCGGTCTCCCACCCGGCGTGACCAACGGTGCGGCGAGCTGCTGGCCCTATCTAGTTGTGGCCGCGCCGGATCCTGGCGATGTGGGATTCAAGGAAGGGGATGCGGTCTCCCACCCGGCGTGACTGCGGCGCCCGGAGCTGCCTGCTTAGAGCTGCTTCCTTCCGGACCTGACCCGGTTCACAGCGCCCCGCCGCGCAGGGCCCGGTGGGCGACCGGCACCCCCTTCCAGCTCAGGCTATCAGCGGAGCCGCTGGAAGAACTCACCCAGGAGTTGACCGGCCTCATCGGCCCCGACGCCGGCGACCAGTTCGCACCGATGGTTGAGACGGGCGTCCTGTGGGATGTTGTAGAGCGACCAGGCCGCCCCCGCCTTGGGATCGGCGGCGCCGTACACAATCCGGGCCACGCGGCCCCAAACGGCGGCCCCGGCACACATAGGGCAGGGCTCCAGCGTGACATAGAGGCTGCAGCCATCGAGTCGCCAGTCGCCGCCGGCCCGGGCTGCGGCGGAAATCACCAGCATCTCGGCATGGGCGGTGGGGTCGGCGAGCTGCTCACGGCGGTTGTGGTCGGCCGCCAGCAGCGACCCGCGCGGCGACACCAATACCGCGCCCACCGGGACCTCCCCCTCCGACATTGCCAGCCTGGCTTCGACCAGCGCCCGCTCCATCCATGAGTGGTCGTCTGGCCCGGCAGCGGTCATGGCGACGTACAATATGGCCTTCCCGCGCCAGCCGAGCGATCGGCCGTGCGCCCGGAGGGATCGCATAGTCCGGTCTAGTGCGCGGCACTGGAAATGCCGTTGGGGGCAACCCCTCGGGGGTTCAAATCCCCCTCCCTCCGCCAATCGGTTCGCCTTGCGAGCCAAAGCACCGAGTACTAAGTACTTAGTGCGAAAGTATGGGTGGCCGGCCTGGCCGGCGCCATTGGAGGGATCGCATAGTCCGGCCTAGTGCGCGGCACTCGAAATGCCGTAGGGGGTTGCACCTCCTCGAGGGTTCAAATCCCTCTCCCTCCGCCAGCGGACGCCCGGGTGGGCCCGTAACGGGGTCCTACCCTTGGCGTCCAGGAGGGATGGCCGAGCGGTCGAAGGCGGCAGTCTTGAAAATTGCTAGGCCTCGCAAGGGGTCTCGTGGGTTCGAATCCCACTCCCTCCGCCAATTGAATACTTGGAGAGGTGGCCGAGTGGTCGAAGGCGCTCGCCTGCTAAGCGAGTGGAGGGTGATATAGCCCTCCCGAGGGTTCAAATCCCTCCCTCTCCGCCAGATCGGCGGCGATCGTCCTCGGTCTCGATCGATGGTTGATCGACCGCGCACCATCAGCCCGTGCTTAGACAACGGGATTGCACGCACTGCCCGATGTCCTCGCCGCGGAGCCTGGTGCGGTCGGTTTCACCGCTGTTTCTGTGCGAGGATGTCGAGAAGTCGCCGTTGTTCCCACCTGTGTAACCGGCACGACGGCCTCCCAAGAACCGCCTCACGTGTCGAAGGAGGAGAGGCAATCGGCAGCCAGGCGCCGGTTCGATCTCCCGGAATCGTTTGGCGTCGCTATCACCCGAGGTGCTGCCGGGCGACGAGTACCATGCCCGGCGTCGGCGCCTGGCAGTC
>DATHSX010000262.1:0-2486 GCA_035463935.1 Acidimicrobiia bacterium
GAGGAGCGATGAGTGAAGCAGTCGTCGTGATCGGGGGAACCTCGGGACTCGGTAAGGAGGTCGCCCGGCACTATGCCTCGCGCGGGGAAGAGGTGATCATGTCGGGGCGAGATGCCGAGCGCTGCCAGGACATCGCGGCCGAGATCGGGGGCAATACCACCGGAATCGCGCTGGACCTGACCCATCCGCATGAGCTGGGCGGGGCCCTCTCGGGCGTGGGAGCCGTCCGCCATCTGGTGTTGTCCGCCATCGACCGGGATGCCAACACTGTCAAGGACTACAACATCGACTCGGCCTCGAGCCTCGTTATCTCCAAACTGGTCGGTTATACGGAGGTCATCCATGCCCTCTCCGACCGCTTCACCGCCGACAGTTCCATCGTGCTGTTTGGCGGCCAGGCCCGGGAGAGGCCCTACCCGGGCTCGACCACGGTCACGACCGTGAACGGCGGCGTTACCGCCATGGTGAGGACCCTTGCCCTGCAATTGGCACCCACCCGGGTCAACGCCATTCATCCCGGGATCGTCGGCGACAGCCCTTTCTGGGCCGACAAGAACCTCGACGGGGTGATAGCCCGGACCCCGGGAGGTCGCCTCGTAACCATGGCAGACGTCACCGGGGCGGTCGTCTTCCTTCTCGAGAACCGCGGAGCCAACGGGGTGAACCTCAACCTCGATGGTGGCTGGATGCTCACGTGACCACGTGAGCACCCGTTAACGCCGCCTCCGGCGGGCGGCCTCCACCACATACCCCATGTCCCTTTGGCCCTCACCGGTGGCAATCAGATCCTCGACGATCTCCCTGGTCCGTTCCAGTTGGGGCATTGGCATCCCCAGCGCCTGAGCCTGTTCCAGGACCAGGCCGAGATCCTTCTGGGCGAGTTCGAGGGTGAAGGTCACCGGGGCCCCATCGGGATCGAGGTACTGGGGCTTGCGATAGCTGACCAACGGTGCCCCCGCCGCGCTTTTGGCGATCACGTCCAGCGCCGTATCGGGCGTCACCCCGGCCGCTTCGGCCAGCACGACACCCTCGGCCAATGCCTCGTTGAGGCCGTACAGGATGGAGTTCACGGTCAATTTCAGGGTGGCGGCCGCCCCGGCGGGACCGACCAGCAGCGGCGAACCCATCGCCTGCAGGACCGGATAGGCCCTGTCGAACTGCTGCTGGCTGCCGCCGACCATGATCAACAGCTGGGCCGTCTCGGCGGCGGGTGTGCTACCCGACACGGGAGCGTCGATCATCCAGCAGCCGGCCTGCTCCACCTGATGGCGCAGGGCTTTCACCGCCGCGGGACCGCTGGTGCCCATGTCGACGGCGAGGCTTCCCGGTCGAAGGCCGGCTAGCACCCCATCGGCTCCCGTGTAGGTGGCGATCAGCGCATCCCCGTCGGCCAGCATGGAGATGATCAGATCCGAGCCCGCCGCGAGCTCGCGGGGCGAAGCGGCGACGGACCCCCCATGCGCGGCCACGAAGCGATCGGCCACCGCCCGGTTGCGGTTGTAGACGAGCGGGGAAAAACCGGCCCTGGCCAGATTGGTGGCCATGAGGCCTCCCATCCGGCCCAGGCCCATGAACCCGACCCGCTCCGCCGCGTCGCTCACGGGATTCACAGTACCGCGGCGTCTCGACTCACCCGCAACCTAATGCTATCCGCACCGGAAACGGGTGCACATAGCATTAGGTTCGCGTTTGTAGACTTTGGTAGTGCAGCGGTCGGTCACTCTTCGTGAAGTCGCCGAGCGGGCCGGGGTTCACCCGTCGACGGTTTCCCGGGCTCTCAACGCCGGCACGCGGGAACTCGTCAACCCCGTCACCACCGAGCGGGTCCTCCAGGCCGCGCGTGACCTCGACTACCGGCCCAACTCCTTGGCCCGGGGCCTCAAGATCAACAAGACGTTCGCGATCGGGATGCTCATCCCCGATCTCACCAACCCGCTCTTCCCGCCGATCGTGCGCGGCATCGAGGAGACCCTGGGAACGGTCGACTACACCCTGATTCTGGGCAACACGGACAACGACGCCGACCGTGAACAGCACTTGCTCGCCTCGATGATGAACCGCCGGGTGGACGGGTTGATCCTTGCCACTGCCCACCGCAACACTCCGGCGATCGACACGGTCGTCGCGGCCGGCATCCCGCTGGTGCTGGTCAACCGCACCGTGGAGAACCACCAGGTACCAGCCGTGACGGGCGACGACCATGCCGGCATCGGACTCGCCGTTCGCCATCTCGCCGAGCTGGGCCACACTCGCATCGCTCACATCGGTGGGCCCCAGCATCTCTCCACCGGGCTGGACCGTTACGGCAGCTTCCTCGCCTGGTTGATGCTGGTCGGACTCGAGGCCGACCCCCGGCTCGTCGCGTTCGCCGATTGGTATCACGAGGACCCGGGAGCCAAGGCGTTCCGGTCCCTGCTCGATCGGCGCGCTGACTTCACGGCTGTGGTGGCAGCCAACGATCTCATTGCCATCGGCTGCTACGACGT
>DATHSX010000263.1:0-10645 GCA_035463935.1 Acidimicrobiia bacterium
CTCCTCTCGGGACCGTCGATCCTGATGGTCACCGCCCTACTGCTGTTCCCCGTGCTCTACGCCGTGTGGGGGAGCCTCTTCGACGCAGACACCATCGGGGGTCCCCAGTACTTCGTCGGCCTCGACCAGTACGTCGAACTCTTCCAGGACCCAGACTTCTTGTGGTCGGTGAGCCGGACGTTGATCTTCGTTACCGGGGTGCTCGTGATCGGCATCCCGCTCGGGCTGGCATTCGCTTTCGCCCTGAGCAGGGCAACGGGGAAGCTGCGTTTCATGCGCGGGATCACGATCGTCCCCTACCTCATATCGGGCATCGCCACTGCGGTCATCTTCCGCCTCATCCTGAACCGTGACTTCGGCGAGGTGAACCGTGTGCTCGGCCTCTTCGGCATCAAGGACCTTGCCTGGTTCTCAAACCCGACCCTCGCCATGCTGGCCTCGATACTGGCCCAGGTGTGGTCCGACCTGCCGCTCGTGATCCTGTTGCTTCTGGGCGGGCTCATGACCGTGGATCGGGAGCTGCTGGACGCTGCCGACGTTGACGGGGCCACCGGGTGGAAGCGGGCTTGGCGGATCTCCATCCCGCTGATCATCCCCCAGCTCGCCCTCGCAACCATCTTGCTCAGCTACCAGGCACTCACCTCGCTCGGGGTGATCATCGCCCTCACGGGCGGCGGGCCGGTCGACGCCACCCGCACCATGCCCATCGCGCTCTACGACGCGGCGTTCATCGATCTGGAGACCAATAAGGCGCTGGCCATCGTGGTCGTCATCCTCGTCTTCAACAGCTTGCTCACCCTGGGCTACTGGGGTCTGTCCCGCCGTCATGACCTGGAGGCGACATGAGCACCATCGTCGCCCAACGGTCGCCCATCTCGCCGCTCGGCGCACGGGTGAAGCGATGGCTCCGCCGGATCGCCATCTGGATCCCGCTGGCCGGGCTGGCGGTCTGGACCATCTACCCGCTGCTAATGACCCTGTCGATCTCGTTCAAATCGAGGGCCGATGTCAGCGCCGACCCAGGGCTCATACCGTCCAACCCCACGCTCGATGGCTACCGCTCGGTCCTGGAAAGACAGGGTTTTCAGGACGCCTTCCTCAACAGCATGGTGGTGGGTCTGGGAACCGCGGTCCTCACTATCGCCTTTGCGGTCCCCGCCGCCTACGCCTTCGCCCGGTTCCGCTTCCGGGGCCGACACTTGCTCCTGTTGTTCACCCTGCTGCCCCGGCTCATCCCGGGTCTCGGCCTGATGGTCCCGTTGTACCGGATCGCCGTGTCCCTAGGCGCCATCGACCAGCTGACCACACTGATCGTCGCCTTCACCGCCACGGTGCTGCCCCTTGCGGTCTGGCTGTTCGTCGGGTTCTTCCAGCAAGTGCCTCGAGAGCTGGAGGAGGCAGCAAACGTCGACGGGGCGACCCTGTTCAGCAGGATCCGCTACGTGGTGTTGCCCCTCGCTTTCCCGGCCATCATCACCATCGGGGTGCTCGCTTTCAGGGAGGCATGGAACGAGTTCAACCTGGTCCTTGGGCTGACCTCGAGCCCGGGCAGCCGGACCCTTCCCTATGAACTGTTCCTGATGACGCAGACGACCGGATTCCAGGACAACCCGGGCCAGGCCGCCTTCGCCATCATGACCATCATCCCTTTCATATTTGTGTATCTCCGTATCGAGAGGTACGTGGTCAGCGGTCTCACGAGTGGAGCCGTGAAGTGAGCCCCTAAGGCTTCGGCGGCCGAGCAGGCCGCATCGTGCGAAGGAAGAATCGACTGAGGAGGAACAGACATGGCAGCAAGAGACGAACGTGGGATCTGGAAGCGGCGCAGGGCACTGGTCGGGCTCTGCGTGCTAGCCCTGTTGGTGCTGGCCGCCTGCGGTGACGAGGGAGCAGAGGGCACCTCGACGACAGCGGCCGGCGGGGGAGAAGGGGAAGGCGCTGAAATCGTCGCCTGGTTCAATGGCGAGACGGTGCCTGCGGACGAGTTCGGTGCCCTCGCAGCCGATGGTGTGACCGTGAGTTACGACATCCGCGGCGACGCGGTCCTGACCGACATGCTGCGGATGAAGGATGCCGGCGAGCGCCTCCCCGACCTGGTCGAGATCGACTCCCACCTGACTCCCGCATTCATGGAGGCAGGACTGCTGGCACCGATGACCGAGCAAGTCGCCCTTTGGGAGGAGGAGGACCCCGACCTCTACGCCACCATCCCCGAGTCGGTGTGGCGGGATGGAACCTACGACGGGGAGATCTACCACTTCCCTAACAAGAGCCTGGTCGACGCACTGTTCTACAACGTGTCGATGCTCGAGGAGGCCGGTGCTCAGCCCCCGCCATACGACACTTATTGGGAAATGCTCGACTCAGCCCGCGCGGTCCAGGCGGCCAATCCCGACCTGCCCGCCTACTTCGCCACCGGCGGCGCCAGCCACGACCGGATGTTCCGCTGGCTCTATTCCTTCGGCGTGCCCTTCGAGGGCAACGTCCCGAACGTGAACACCGAGCAGGGGATCGAGATGATCGACTGGCTGCAGACCATGTTCGAGGAAGGCATCGTCGACCCCGAGTTCATGATCAACCAGCAGGACGAGGGCAAGGGTGCCTTCGTCGCCGGGGAGCTGCCTTTTATCGAAGAGGGCCTCAACGGTGGCGGCGGGTTCATGCTCGACGACTTCGCTTACGGTGAGGACTGGTTGACCGTCCCCTACCCGGTGCACGAGGACAGCGGCGGCGTGTACATCGGCGTCCCGCGCGGATGGTCGATGTCGGCGGATGCGGCCGACCCCTACGCGGCGAGCCTGGTGCTTCGATACCTGTCGGATCCCGAGATTGCCGCTGAGCGGTACTTCGACCTGGAGTCGGGTGTCGTCCAGTCGATCCCGGTTTTGGAGGGTGAGCAGATGGGCGAGGCCCAGCCCTTCTTCACCCAGGAACTGCTCGACATCTTTCGCGGGCTCGAGGCACAGATACCGCCCGGCACCAACACCAACGCGGTTGGTGAAGTGCTGGTGAACATGGTCGAGGAGTTGACTGTCACCGGCACCGACGAGTCCCCGGAGGAGGTGGCGGCTCGGTACCAGCCGATGTTCGACGAGCTGCGCTAGATCCCCCAGCTCTGCCCCGTGTTGGGGGGGCTCGATCGCCGCGATGCCCCCGGGCGGCCCTCGGCGGCTTTGCTGCCGCTCATTAGTCGCGGTACGGAGCCCTAGTGGACAGCTCGTGGGTCGGTTGGGTTGTTGCCTCACGGACCGGCCATATGGTTCGTTGTCGCGGCTCGGACGGTGCGGCGTGCCGACGACGGCGTGGTACGGCCTTCGATCCGTTCGGTCGGACCGGACCGACCTCAGGCCCGTTGCACGCCTGAGTGCTTCCCGTTCAGCCTGCCCCGTCTGGTTCTGGCATGATCCGGTGATCGCGAGTCCGGAGGTCCCGATGAGAAGCATCGTTGTCGGTTACGTTGAGAGCCGCGAGGGTGAAGCGGCGATGGAGGTGGCCATTTCGGAGGCCCGACGCCGCGGTGACCGGCTTGTAGTCGTTCACTCCATGCTGGGTGGAAGCGAGGACAAGGCACAGGACTACCTGGCTTCGGCGGAGGCGATGGAACGGATTCGCCAACGGCTCACCGCCGAGAGCATCGAGCACAGCCTCCATGAGTACGTACGCGGGCAGTCTCCAGCCAAAGACCTGATCCAGGCCGCCGACGAGAACGACGCGGAACTCATCGTCATTGGAATCCGCCGGCGCACCACCACCGGCAAGCTTCTACTCGGCAGTAATGCTCTGGAGATCCTGCACGAGGCCCCCACCCCCGTACTGTGCGTCAAGGCGAGTGACCGTTAGTCGATCAAACGACACCAGCGTCCATCGTCCCACGATGCGACCTTTTGCAGGGGAATGCCAACCCAGATGACTCCTGGATGCTTGACGACGCGGTTCCGGCGGCGATGTCGCCCAACAGCGATTGCGCGACGGCTCTACCAACCCTTGAGTAGAACACCAGACCCGCCTCGGTTTGAGGGCGTCGGGCTCCAAAACCCCAAAGGTCACGGGTTTCTCACGCTACGAACAGGAAACCCGGCATAGCCGTGTTGGCTCATGGATCAGGCTGTGCCGACAGGCCGATAGGCGCGGAACGAGTCGATTGTGAAACGCTTGGGATACGGGCCGTTGGACGGAGCCAGACCGCCGAACTCGTAGATACCGAGCATGAACTGCATCGGATACTGCGGTGCCTGGTTTACGGACCGAACCGGTCGGCCGTCGACGAAGAAGCTCACCTGATCGCGTGTCCACTGGGCGGCGTAATCGTGGAACTCGCGCACGTCGACCGGCAGCCGCACCTCCTCGAAGTCGTCTGAGAGAGTCGGATCGCCGAATGGATGCACTCCCATCCCGATTCTGGAGGACGCGGGCCCGACGTTCTTGCCGAATATCTCAATGATGCAGATCTCGGCGGATCGCTCGGGACGGTCCTCGTATCCGATCATCCACAGGGCGACCATGCAGTTCGGGTCCTCGATGGCTTTGGCTCGGAGAACGAACACGCCAAAGTGAGGGGTGTACAGCTGGAGGTTCTGCTGGGCCTCTCGGACTACGGCAGCGGGGTGGAACCGGTGCTGGCCGATAGAACTGCCGACAGGCCCGGCGAACACCCCCGTCTGCAGGGAAGAGACCCGGGTCGATCCGTCGAGCTCAGGGCACCAAGGCTGCTGGTCCTCCTCGATCAGGAGATGGAGGTATCCGTCAGCGAGCTCATACCGGGCGGCGGAATCAGTCGTCGAGCTCCACTGCGGCAGGTGGTTCGGGAGCCAGCGCGATCGGTCAAGGAACTCGCCCTCGAAGGTGTCTTCAAAGTCGAGCACGTAGCCACTGGTGATGATGTCATCGAGGTTCATGTCCATCCGCACAAAGCGCGTGCCACGCTACGGCCTGCCAGCTGAGGTCGCCGGCGATTCTCCTGGTGGAAGGCTTCAGCCAGCCTGAGACGGCGGTGTTTATGCTGCCGGGTGCCGCCGTCTCGCCTCGGTACGGCTGACCGAACAGTGCTCGCCGCTTTCCTGGGGCTCATCGTATTGGGCGGCTCCAATGCGGTGGCGATCAAGATCGGGAGCAACGAGCTTCCCCCGTTTTGGGGTGCGACCATGCGCTTCGGGCTGGCCACCATCGTGCTCGCCGCCATCGCCCTGGTCGTCCGCCCACCTTGGCCGCGGGGACGGAACCTGGTGGGGGCCTTGCTCTACGGACTCATCGGTTTCGCGGCCAGCTATTCCTTCGCCTACGTCGGACTGGTCGAGGCGCCCGCCGGAGTTGCCGGAGTGCTGATCGCCACGGCCCCGCTGCTGACCTTGCTCCTGGCGGTAGCTCAGCGGCTGGAGACGTTCCGCTGGCAGGGGCTGGCCGGGTCGCTGTTGGCCGCCGCCGGCATCGGTGTCGTCTTCAGCAACCAGCTCGGCGTCCAGGTCCCGTTCATATCACTGCTGGCACTTTTGGTTTCCTCCCTTTGCATCGCCGAGACGAACGTCGTCGCCAAACTGATCCCGCCCGGTCACCCGATCTCCGCGAACCTGATCGGCATGGCCGTCGGCACCGTCTTGCTGGGAGCCATCTCGCTACTCGTCGGTGAGGCCTGGACGCTCCCGGCCGAGGCAAGCACCTGGGTCTCCGTCCTCTACCTGGCCAGCGTTGGTTCCGTCGCCCTCTTTCTGACCTATCTGTTCGTTCTGGCACGCTGGACCGCCACCGCAACGTCCTATTCGCTGTTGTTGATGCCGCTGTGGACGGTCACTGCCGCGGCGCTTCTGCTCGATGAGTCGATCAGCCCGGCGTTCGCCATAGGCGGCGCTCTGGTCATCGCAGGCACTTACGTCGGAGCCTTCCTCAGCCCGCGGCCCCCGACCGCGCCGGTCTGCCAGCCATCCGAGGCGGCTCCTGCCGCGGTTACCGGAGCTGAAAGCACGACGGGCTAGGTCTCCGATCTCCACCTCGCGATGGACGCGTAAACACGAGAGGGTGGCCGGCTCGCCGGGACCACCCTGGGAGGTGGTTATATCGGCCCGACTCCTCGCGATCAGGCCAGCTCTCCGGTCGTCGTTGAGGGAGCTGTTCTCGATGCTTCTTTCCGACGCGGGCAAGACAATACGGTTAACGTCAGACGGTCCATCAACAGGAGAGGCATATGCAAATCGTCTGGTACCTGGTGGTCGGCTTGGTCGCCGGCCTGCTGGCCCGGGCAATCGTCCCCGGGAAAGACACCATGGGCATTCTGGCGACAATCGTTCTGGGCATCGTCGGAAGCTTCGTAGGCGGCCTTCTGGTCGTCCTCTTCACCGGCAAGACCTTCACCGAGTTTGATACCACCGGCATAATCGGTTCGATCGTCGGCGCCATCGTCGCCCTCCTGATCTATCGCCAGGTGAGAGCCCGGACCTAAAGCCAGGTCGGCCTGAGGGCAGATCGGCCTCAAGGCAGTCGGTTTGTCTGATCAGCAGGTCGGCGGGGTCTCTTGCGTCCGACCTGCTGGCGCATTGCACTGGGGACCGGGACTTGGGTCGGCTCCACCCAAGGCTCCACCTATCTTCCGGGCGAAAGGGCTGGGCTCGAGCCTCGGCATCGCCGACCCCGCTTGAGGTGGACCCGCGCAGGCCTCTTCTTCTGCCCGCACCATTCAGACCGGCCGGCGGACTCGCCGGTCATGAGCCGGGCTACTCCTAGAAAGTCCGATCTTCGCCCCGCGATGGCGCGGGCTTGCCTTTGCTCTGAGGTGACGGCCTCGCCGACCGAAGCCGGATCAGATGCTCACCAGGTGACAGACCAGTCGGGAGATTTGGTCCCCTCGCACGGAGAGGATCCCCTTCGGGAGATGTAGGTTGGCCCGATGACCAGCCAGCAACCGGTCGAGTTGATCCTTCTCCGACAGTTGGCCAGTTATCTCACGATCGCGATGTGGATGATGGATGCGTCCGGCAACCTCCTCTACTACAACGAACCGGCCGAGGGTCTGCTCGGGGTGCGCTTCGACGAGGTGGGGCCGCTTCGAGCCGATCAGTTGGTCGAACTCTTTGAAGTCCGCGACCTGGACGGGGAGGTCATCCCGGACTCGGAGTTCCCGGTTGGAGTGGCTCTGGCGCGGCATGCCCCCGCCCATCGCGCCCTTCGCTTCTGCGCTCGGGACGGGGTCTGGCGGAAGGTCGAGGTGACGGCCATGCCGATCGAGGGCCTGGCCAGCCATTTCCTGGGCGTCCTCGCCACCTTCTGGGACGTAGAGAAATGACCACAGGTAACTGATCAGTCGCGGCCGGGCGGCTACCCGCCGTCGATCGGCTTTCCCCCGGTTGCAGCGTGCGGGCCATCTCCCGGGACTTAACGCCGTCGCCGGGACCTCCAGGTCGGCGTTTCTTCGCATCCGGTTCGTCTCCTACAAAATTCTGGAGAGATAAGGCACTGACTAGTCCCTGTGGACGGACCGGGTATGTGCCTAGTCGGCAATCTCGACTTGTCGATATCGAAGGGATGAGGACCCCCGGGGGAACCGGCCAGGCCACTCTGATGCTTGTCACCACCGTCCTCTGCCTGGCGCTTCCAGCGATCGCAGCCGAGAAGGTGACTCTCTGTCACGCCGCCGGCCGCGATGTCACAACGCACTTCGAGACGATCACGATCAGTGCGAGTGCTGCGTACGGACCTGCGGGTCACCTCAATGAAGACGGTTCCCCACAGGCGGGACACGAAATGGATTATCTCGGGGAATGCCAGGCAGCGCCAAGCAGTACGTCCACCACGGCCCCAGCGGTGACTACGACCACAACAGATCCGGCCGTGACTACCACCACGGCGGATGCGGCCGTGACTACCACCACGGCGGATCCGGCGGTGACTCCGACCACCGAGCCAGGTGTTACGACCACGGCTGCTACTACCCAATCAGCGCCCGGAGAACCGATCAATCCAACGGCTTCGGTCGCGTCCGATGACGAAACCTCGAGAGCCGCCTTGCTGCCGATCGCGACTGCCGGCTTGTCCGATGAAGTGCTCTCGATCACCGACCCCGTGGCCGCAGGCGACACATCGGTTTCGGGGCCGACGACCACAGAACTGCCCTTTACGGGGATCGACCCAGGACTCACGGCGGCGGTCGCCCTCGAGTTGGCCCTGGCGGGGAACTCCCTGCTGACATGGAAGCGGTCCTACGAAAGCGGACTAAACGCTCGCCACCTCCAAGCCAGGAAGAAGATGCCCATTCCTGCCGGCGTCCGTGAGTGGGCACACTGAACCCGGGCCAGTAGCCATCCCCGGGTCCGACCCATACCTCCTCGGCACTGGAGGCGAGTCGAACACAGCGGATTGCACGGGTACGAAGAGGATCACCGTCGGGCTCATTCGACTTGCCTCGGGACTTTGCCGGTCAGGGTTAAGAGGACGCGCATGGCTTTGTGACCGGGGTCGGCGGTGGGATCGAACATGCACGGACAGCCCCCATCGATCACCGTGATACCCCGCTCCCGGCCATAGGCGCTGGCGGAGGCAGAGACGCTGCCCGTCCCGAAGGCACCATGCATCCACACATGCTTAATCCCCAACTCGGCGCACTGCCGCATCGTGTCCTCGGCTCGCTCCGGCCTGGTGCCGATCACCACGGCCTCGACACCACCGGGGATTGACATCAGATCCTGATAACACGGATCCCCTTCGACCTGGGCGGCGTTGGGGTTGACCGCGAACACCTGGTAGCCGCGGTCGCGGAGACGCTGGTAGACGATGTTGCTTCCGTGGTTCTGGGGGTGCCGGGATACTCCGGTAACCGCGATGCGCTTCTTGGCCAAAAACTCGGATGCTGCTTCTTTGATCTTCGACATGGAACCCTTCCCGCTTGGAGAACACGGCGGCCGCTGCGCGCCGATTGGAAGGTTTCCGAGATCGTTACGTCTGGGTAGGGCCGTACGACTCTAGAAACACGGAACCGGATTGGCTCTCCTCGCGGCCGGCTCGCTGGTCCAGCCTCATATTCACGACCCAGCTGTCTCATTCGCGGCCGCCCGACTCAAAGGGGGGGCACCTTGGAGAGCAGCCGCGCCGGCCTACTGCCCGAGCGCATGGGCCTCTTTAATGTCCTATTGAGAGACGTACGGAGGTCTGTGTGGAGCTCGAAGGCAAGGTGGCGGTGGTCAGCGGCGGGAGCCGGGGGATAGGAAAGGCCATCGCCAGACGGCTCGCCGAGGAGGGAGCCGACATTGTGATCTCGGCCCGCAATGGGGCAACACTCGAAGCCGCGGCCAAGGAGATCTCCTTGGCGACCGGGCGTCGGGTGGAGATCGTCGCAGCCGACCTGTCGACGCTTGAGGGATGTGCAAGCCTCCACCAGGCGGCGCTGGCTGCATTCGACCGTATCGACATCCTGGTCAACTGTGCCGGGGCCACCAAGAGCGGGCCCTTCCTCGAGCTCTCCGACGAGACCTGGCAGGAGGGCTTCAATCTCAAGTTCTTCGGAGCTGTCCGGCTGTCCCGTTTGTTCTGGCCGCAACTGGTGGAGGCGCATGGCTCGGTGGTTCACATCGTCGGAGGGATGGCCAGGACGCCAAATCCGGATTTCGCTATCGGTGGTGCGGTTAACGCCGCCCTGGCCAATTTCGGAAAAGCGCTGGCCGGGGTTGGCTTGGTCGACGATGTCAACGTGAACATGATCCACCCCGGCCAGGTCCAGACCGAGCGTCTGGACGAGATGATGGCGGCTCAGGCCGCCCGGTCCGGCCGCACGGCCGCAGAGGTGCTGGAGGAAACCATTCAACGGCAGGGGATTCGTCGCCTGGGAACACCTCGAGACGTGGCGGAACTGGCGCTGTTCCTGTGCTCGCCCCGGGCCCGGCACATTCAGGGGGTAGCCGTCTCGGTCGACGGGGGGGCGACCAAGAGCCTGTTCTGACGTACCCGGCCGCAGCTATCTGTCGAACCGAAATCGTGATTGAGTTCGGCGGCCGTGGGCCTAGAGGAGCTCCGCGAAGGGTGGGCAATTGAGGCAGGGGACGTCGATCCTTGGTACGGGCCGGCCGGTGCCGAGCGCGACGACCAGAAACCCGATAAGAAGGACGAGGATGGCGAGGGCGGCCAGGTCTCGACGAACCGGGGTGCCCGGCTGCCATACGTCAAGGTCTGAACACAACTTGTAGGCGGTGAGGGTGCCGGCGAGCCAGAGAAGGAGGGTAGTCACGCCCTCCTCGATTCATCACGGGATCTGCTGCCCGTATCGCCGGGACCGATCCGGCGGGACGCCGCCAAGTCGCACACTTCCAGCCACCCCTTCGCGACATCGTTTTAACAAGGCTGGGGGCGTTGGGGTATGGCCGAACCGAAGTGGCACCTTGCGAGCTAGTCCATAAGCGGCGGCACGAGTGCCGGAAATCGATCCGGCGCCCGTCTCCCACCCTGATTGGCCGGTCGCTCCTGGTCCGCCCAGTCCAACGCGTCCTCCGGAATCTCTCAAGTTGGCGCGCGAGGTCCCGGGCCTGGTGAAATGACGAGCGATGTTCGCAGGGTTCCGGCTGGAGACGATCGACACCGGCGAGGCCCGGATCCGGGCCCGCGTCGGTGGCAACGGCCCACCGCTCCTGCTGCTCCACGGCAATCCGCAAACCCACGTGATGTGGCACAAGGT
>DATHSX010000264.1:0-6237 GCA_035463935.1 Acidimicrobiia bacterium
ACCTCCCAGGAAGCCAACGATGATGGAGAACATGCCCCATCCGGCCCCTTCGGCCAGCTGGAAACCGCCCTGACCCACGAACGTCGCCACCTGGTTCATCGCCGCCGTCACCGCCGCCGAGATGGCGAACAGCATCCGGCCCCCGTGCCACTGCATCAGCGCGAACACGACCATTCCGAAGATGGCCGGGAACAGGCCGTAGAACAGCAACACCGGGCCGTCGGGGTCGCCGAAGAACCACCTCACCAGGTGGGTGACGAACGCACCGAGGATTATCACCGACGACCGCTTGCGCAGGTACGCCCCCGCATAGAACAGGATCCAGGTGGTCCCGTTGTAGAAGGCGTAGATGGCGAAGCCGGCAGGTCCGGTCGCCCACACCGTTCGCTCCAGGAACCCGAGCGCACCCACGATCTCGATCGCCGCCTCAATCACGCCGAGGAGAACGCCCACCACGATGTCCATCGTGTTGAGCTTTAACCAGTCCTCCCTGATATCGAAGTAGCCCGCGAAACTCGACCTCTCGGCCATTGCCATAGGCAGTCCTCCTCCTCATTGTCGGGTGCGAAGCATTCGCCTCGCCTGCTTGCAGCGCCAGGCGCTGACATCTCACCTGATTCCCGCTCCGCTGGCACCTCCTTCCAGGGAGACAGGGTTCCCATACACGGCGCGCGTGAGGGAGCTTCGGCCCTGCAGCTGCTGGCGCACCATGGAATAGCCACTGTGTAGGTGTGCCTCCACCAGTGAACGGACCACGGCGGCGTCGCGCCGCTCCACGGCCTTCAAGATGAGGCGGTGCTCGGAGTCGAGATCGGGTGGCTCATGACCCAGCCGGATACCCGTGTAGCGCCTGGTCTGGGCACGAGCCAGATCCAGGAGTGAGATCATCCGGGGACGGCCGGATCGTCGGTACAGGACGGCATGGAACCCGTCGTTGTTGTCCAGCCACTGGGCATGATCCGTGACGTCTTCCATGGCTGCCAGATAGTTTCGCATGGCCATTACATCCGCGGCCACCACGTTGGGGACTGCGACCGCAGACGCGAGAGGCTCGACGGCCAAGCGCAACTCGTAGAGGTCGGCCAGGTCTTCCATGGTCAAGGGTGCCACCACTGCCGTGCGGTGGGGGAGTTGGACGACCAGCCCCTCGGCGATCAGGGACCGGATTGCATCGCGAACCGGTATACGGCTCATTCCCAGACTGGCTGCCAGGTCCTCCTGCTGCAGTTTGTGCCCAGCGGCCAGCGATCCGGAGAGGATCCGCGCCCGCAGGGTGGCGAGAGCGTCATCGGCAGCGGTCACCCGGATCCTCCAGCCAGGGGTGGCAGAGAGTGCCTAGCGCCAGGATGATGCACCATGCAATATCTGTGTATACAAGTGGCGGTGACCGAGTGTCAACTGATCTTGCAGGGGTTCTTCGGCGACCCCCGACGGTCCTGGTCGTCGGGGGATCCCTCGGCGGGCTGACCACGGCCGTTCTGCTGGCTGAGGCGGGTTGCGCGGTCACCGTCTGGGAACGGTCTCCGGTCCCTCTCGTCGGCCGCGGGGCAGGGATCGTCCTCCATCCGGTCACCGCTCGGTATGCCCGTGAGCGGACCGGGGCAACGCTGGCAGACATCAGCGAGGGGGCAGCCTGGTTCCGTTTTCTCGATCGGTCGGGGGCCGTCACCTACGAGGAGGTGTGCCGCTATCGCTTCACTGCCTGGACCACCCTCTACCGAAACCTCCTCTCTCGCTTCCCCGCCGCTCGCTACCGCCTGGGCCGGGAGTTGGCGGGGTTCCAGGCCGGGCGGGGAAGGGTCGAGGTCAGGGCCACCGACGGGGAGCGCGAGTTCTGTGACCTCCTGGTCTGCGCGGACGGCATCGCTTCCACCGCCCGGCGCCAGCTCCTACCCGCGGTCGACCCGAGCTTTTCGGGATACCTGGGGTGGCGGGGGGTGGTCAAGGAGTCGGAATTGGACCGGGAAGCCTTCGAGCGGTTATACG
The DNA here is from genome assembly GCA_035463935.1 of Acidimicrobiia bacterium. Taxonomy (GTDB): domain Bacteria; phylum Actinomycetota; class Acidimicrobiia; order Spongiisociales; family ZC4RG35; genus DATEEG01. Next base: position 1,987 of record DATHSX010000264.1, read on the forward strand.
AGGCGATCACCTACCACACGCCGGGCCTATCCCACATCCTCTCATACCCGATCCCTGGTTTCGACCAAGCGGGTGAGGAGCGCATCCTCAACTACGTTTGGTACCGGAACATCGCTCCCTCCGACCTGGACCGGGTGCTCACCGAGAAGCAGGGCCAGCGGCGCAGCATGTCGGTCGCTCCCGGGCGGGTCCAGGATGAGGTCGTCGCCGAGCTCAAGGCTGCAGCGGCCGCGGTGCTCCCCCCCGACCTGAGCCGGATGGTCCAGGCAACTGCCGAACCTTTCATTCAGGCGGTGGTGGACGTCGGGGTGCCAGCCATGGCCTTCGGGAGAGTCTGTCTGCTGGGCGATGCGGCGTTCGCCGCTCGCCCCCACGCGGCCGCCGGCACGGCCAAGGCCGCTGCCGACGCCTGGGACCTCGAACGGGAGCTCAGGGTGGCGGCAGGCGACGTGGAGGCCGCGCTTGATCGCTGGGAACCCGGTGCCCTCAGGCGAGGCGACCGGCTGGTCGACCGAGCACGACGACTGGGCACGATGGCCCAGGTGGAGGGGACTGTCCGCGGCGGTGACCCCACCATCCTCGTTGGCCTCGATCAGGCCGGCGACAGTTGTTTCGGATAGCGATTAGAAACGAGCCGTGATGGAGGAGAGAGGCAGCTTCCCGACCGAGCGGTATGCCGAGGAACTCGCACGAGCCACCGAAAATCGAGAGCTGGGGACCGCGGTCTGGTTCGAGAACGACCACATTCAGGTATGGGAGGTGCGGCTCGAGCCCGGCGAGCGCGGGCCATTCCACATTCACGATCAGACCTACTTCTGGGTGGTGGTCGAACCCGGGCGGGGGCTACAACGGTTTGCCGACGGCACCCAGGTGACCCGCGACTACACCCTGGGCGAAACCCGCTATCTGGAGCACTCGCCCGAGAACGCCCTGATCCACGATCTGGAGAACGTCGGCGACACCACCTTGCGCTTCGTCACGGTGATGATGAAGCCGACCTGACCGGCAACGGTTACCGCCAATCACCTTGATCAGGCAGGTCGGCCAACCACCATTGCAGATAGCGTTGTTTCAAGGAACGTATTGCTGTTCGGCCCGAGTCACCTGGCCGTTTTCGACCCTGATAGTCATCGGAAACCCATCGGGCGTGAACCCGTAGGTCGGATCGGGCAGGACCTGACCGTCGAACAAGGAGGCGAAGGCTTCGGCATCCAGCGGAGTGCCGAACTCCAGAGTGACGGCGTTGATCAGGTGAGCCCGAAAACCCCCGGCCACATTCAGGACGACTCTCTCAACATCCGGATTCTGGATATAGAACGCGTCCGGCAACTCCTCGTCGGGCCCGATTGCCCCGGCGTCTCGGGCCGCCTCCCGCGCCGGGTCCCCGACAAGGAAGAGGGCCGGATCGACTGTGATGGTGGAGGGTCGGAAGGCCGTCACGAATACGAAGTGCTCTCCGTCCTCGAGTGGCGGCGCCGAGAAGGCCCGCCAGGCAATCCAGCCGGCCACCGCTACCGCCAGAAGCAGCACGACCACGAGCCGAAGCCGACCGACTCGCTTTTCAGCCCGAGTTCGATCAAGGGCAGCCATCACGACCTCTCCTTCCCCGCCGACCCATCGTTGCCGGACCCACCTCCCGCCGCCAGGGGCGAAGGGCACATCCCCCGGACTCCCGGGACTTACTGCCCTGCCGCCACCTCCACCCGGGGGCCAAGATGAGGGAGACGACCATGCGAAGACTCCTGACGCTGGTGCTGCTCCTGGGCGCATGTGCTGGCGGGACTACCCCAACCACCTCCTCTCCCAGCGCGTCGACCACCGCCGGCCCGGTCCCCACCACCTCCCCCCCCGTCTCGACAACCACCAATACCGGGTCCCTGGTGATGGTCTTCTACAGCACCGACTCGTCCACCACGTGTGCCGAGGTGGCCGGATTCGAACGGGTGATACCTAGCGATGACGACCCGATCCGGGCCGCGTTCGAACAACTGCTCACCGGCCCCACCGCTGCGGAGGCAGCGACCGGGGTCTGGTCGTGGTTCGGGCCTGCCACGGTCGGTCTGCTCGAGGAAGTCACGCTGGCGGCGGGCAGGCTGACCTTGGACTTTGCCAACTTCGCGACCGTGATCCCCAACGCCTCCAGCAGTTGCGGCAGCGCGGCCCTTTTGGCCCAACTCACCGCCACTGCCTTTCAATTCGACGAGGTCGACTCGGTGGCCTTCTCTTTCGATGGAGACTGTGCAGCTTTCGGCGAGTTCCTCCAGATGGGATGCGTGGAAATCGACCGGGTTGATTGGTCCGCCACCCAATCCGGGTACAGGTTCGAGGCCAGCGAAGATTTGCTCCCTCCCTCGGCGCTGCCCGGAAGTGACGAGGCGGCGGGCTCAGGCTGCTCCCCGGGAGAGGGTCCCCTGCCGGATGGCATCTGGTTTGGGATGGCCCGAGCGGGGGACGCGACAACTGTGCAGTTCGACCTCGCCTGCTTCTTCGTTGGTGAGGCTGCCAACGCCGCTGCAGCTGAAGACGGGGTGGACGAGATACCCGTTCCCAACGACTACTACATCCGCAACGAGAATCCCACCACCAGGATGGCACCGGTGGGAGCCGAGGCAGTAGTCCACTCCTTGGGTGCCTCGATCGACGATGGTTATGAGCGGATTTCCTGGAGCGAGTGGCTGACGGCCCGGGAGGGATTCATGACGTGCCCGGGGGACTCCTGCCTTGTCTGGCTGTTCGTCAACAGTGGAGCAGTCACCGAGGTGGTCGAGCAGTACACCCCCTGAGGATTCAGGCTGGTCGCCGGCAAGGGCCGGACTCCCCTACTGCACTGATAAGTCAGCAAGTGCTTCATGCCGGGCAAAGAGCCCTGGTAACGGTCAGAATGCCCAGAGATGGCAAGAGTGACCGGTGTGGGAGGGGTGTTCTTTCGGGCGGCCAATCCGGCAGCCCTGATGCGATGGTATGTCGAGGTCCTGGGCCTGCCGGTCGACGATGAGGGCTACAACGTCTTCCGTTATCAGGGGGAGGAAACCGTCACCTGGGCACCCTTCCCTGAGGACACCACCTACTTCGGTTCCGCCGGCCAGCAGGCGATGGTCAACTACCGGGTCGACGACCTCGACGGGATCCTGGAACGCCTCCGGTCCTCCGGAGCGGAGATAGACGAGAGGACCGAAGATCACCCCTACGGCCGGTTCGGATGGGCGACTGATCCGGAGGGCAACCGTCTGGAGCTGTGGCAGCCGCGGCCCGGGCACTAGCGAGCCGAAACTCGGCTCCATGGAGCCACCCGAGAAGGGCCAAAAGTCACCATCGGGGTGACTAATAGCCCTGGCCGATCACCGGGCCCGGTGAGAGAGTCGCACCAGGAGGTGCCGCATGGCCGATCGTTCAAGAATCCTCTTCGATAGCCCCGAGGCGGGACCGGCCGATGCCGAGTTCCTGGAGAACCTGGGGCACGGCGTAATGGTGTGCCACGGGCCCGAACATGGGACGCTCTGTCCGATCCTCTCTGGCGCGGGGTGCGAGTTGGTGGAGTCGGCTCACGGCATCGTCTTCGAGTTTGACCTCGATCGCGCCCAGCACCGGGCGATTCTGGCGGCCTATCGAAAGAACCTTCGTGACGATATTCCCATCCGAATAGTCGTAACGCCGGAACAAGCGGCCAAATACGCCGCCCTGCTGGGCGGCCTCCGAGTGTGGACCCACCGACCGGCCGTAGGAGACCTCGATGGCCTGGCGGCCGAGGTCGAGGCAGTCGACCGGGCGAACGAGGGTTGAGCGTTGATTCCAACGGCTCGATCGGCGTCGTAACCCTCGGGTTCTAGGACTGCCCTCGGGTTCTACGACTGCCTTCGGGTTCTACGACGATTGTGAGCGCCGGGACGGCATTCACCTTTGCGACACGCCCCCTCGGCTACGTGTAGGTTCGCGTGCGCAGTAGAGGAAGGTGCGACGATGCCTGAAAGCGTGTACAAGGTCATTGAGTTGGTGGGGACGAGCACTGAGTCCTGGGAAAAGGCAGCCGCCGCGGCGGTGGCGACCGCGTCGCAGAGTCTCCGTGACCTCCGCATCGCCGAGGTCTCCCAACTAGACCTACAACTCGATGACAACGGATCGGTGCGGGCCTACCGAGCGCGGGTGAAGATCTCGTTCAAGTACGAAGGGAACGACTAGGCGCATTCGCTCATGCGCATCGCCCCTAGGGGGGCCGACGAGGCCCGCCGACCTGGTCACCGGGCTCTCCGTGGT
>DATHSX010000265.1:0-2150 GCA_035463935.1 Acidimicrobiia bacterium
GAGCGGCACGACCTCACTTTCCATCAGCTTGTAGAAGGCCGTGGCGTCGTCGTGATCCTCGGCTTGATGATCGTCGCGGCCGTCAGGGGAGCCGAAGGCCCAGCCGTTGTGGCCGTTGTAGCCCTCCAGCCACCATCCATCCAGCGCTGAAAGGTTGAGGGTGCCGTTGATGGCGGCCTTCATTCCCGAGGTGCCCGATGCCTCCATGGGGGGGCGAGGATTGTTCACCCAGACATCCACCCCCTGCACCATGAAGCGGGCCATCCGGGCGTCGTAGTCCTCGAGCATGGTGATATGAGCCCGCAAGGTAGGCGTCTGGGAGAGCTCGACGATGCGCTTTATGAAGTCCTGACCCTGGTGGTCGGCCGGATGGGCCTTACCGGCAAATACGATCTGCACAGGTCGTTCGGGGTTGGTCACCAGTGCCTCGAGCCGCGGCAGGTCGGTGAACATCAGAGTGGCTCGCTTGTACGTGGCAAAGCGACGGGCGAACCCCAACGTCAGCCGATCGGGGAGAAGGAACGAGTCCACTTTGCGCAGGTCTTCGGGTGAGGCCCCGTGACGCGCCAGTTGGCGACGCAGCCGGCCCCGGGCGAAAGTCACGAAAATCTCCTTACGAGCCTGGTGCATGGACCAGATGTCGGCGGCCTCGAGTTCGCTGATCCGATGCACTGCGGTCGGATCTTCGAGGATCACCGTGGGCCAGACTCGGCCGTACGTGCTGGTGAGGATTCGACCCCCATCCCGCCCGATCCAGGTCGGGGCATGGACCCCGTTGGTGACCGCCTGGGCCGGTCCACCGATCAGATGCTGCCAGTCGCGCGTGGCGATCTCCCCGTGCCGTTTGCTGACGCCGTTGACCACCGAGGACATGCGGATGGCGAGCGCTCCCAGGTCGAACTGGCCGGTCTCGCCGTTGGAGCTCCCCAGCTCGGCGAGTGCCTCGGGTTCGATGCCAATCTGATCGCGGAGGGGTTCCAGGTAGGTGGCGGCGATCTGGGGCTCGAACACTTCGTTTCCGGCCGGGACCGGCGTGTGCAGGGTGAAGATCGTTTGTTGTTTGATCGACGTCTGGGCAGCGGCCAGGGCGAGGCCGGCTCCCTGCCGTTCGCGGATCAACTCGAGCAACGCCAGGGCGGCGTGACCCTCATTGATGTGCCATACCGAGGGTTCGATTCCCAGGGCGTTCAGGGCCCGGACACCACCGATCCCGAGCACCATCTCCTGACAGAAGCGCATCTCCCGGCCCCGCACGTAGAGGGTGTGGGTGATGGGCCGATCGGAGAGGTCGTTGTCGGGTATATCGGTGTCGAGCAGGAGCAGCGGTACCCGCCCGACCTCCAGCTTCCAGATGGCGGCCTTGACGATGCGGTCTGGGAACTCGACTTCCACCTTCAGCTGGCCTCCGGTTGAGGAGGCCACCGGCCTCACCGGAAGCCGGCGGACGTCGAGGGTGGGGTAGATGTGCTGCTGCTCGCCCCCGGCCTCGACCTCCTGGCGGAAATAGCCCCGCCGGTACAGCAGCCCGACCGCCACCAGGGGGATGCCCAGGTCGGAGGCCGACTTGAGATGGTCCCCGGCCAGGATCCCGAGCCCCCCCGAATAGAAGGGCACTGAGGCGTGGACCCCGAACTCCGTGCACAGATAGGCAACGGGACCCTCCAGGCCCTGGCCTTGGCGGTTGTACCAGGTGTCGGGGTCTTCCATGTAGCGAGCGAACTCGATGAGAGCCGTCCGATAGCGGTCCTGAACGGCCTCGATGTGCCCGATCACCTCCCAATGACTGGGTTCGATCGAGGCCAGCAACTCGATCGGGTTGTGCTGACGCTCCCAGGCCACGGGATCGAGGTTCGACCACAGGCTGCTGCCGGTGGCGTTCCATGACCACCACAGGTTGTATGCCAGCTCCACGACCCGGGCGTATGAGGCCGGAATCAAAAACTCGGTCGTCGGGAGCGTGGGGATGTTCACCCGGTCAAGATACCGGCCCGCCTGTTCCGGGGTGGCCACCGGCTCGTCGAGGTCCGATCCCGGGGCGTCGCCCCCGGGGTGTTCCGCGACGTACCATCCGCTCATGGTGCGCAAAATCCACTCCCAGGACGTCACCGAGGGACCTGCCAAGGCCGGGGCGCGGGCCATGCTGCGGGCCG
>DATHSX010000266.1:0-4551 GCA_035463935.1 Acidimicrobiia bacterium
CGTAGGTCTACCACTACACCCTCTCGCAAGGCCATGGGCGGTTTCATCGCCGCCGGCCTCACCCTTACCCTGGTCCTGGTCTTCTTCGTGGCTCCGCTGGCCTCGCCCGACCCGGACGTGCTCGAGTCCGTGGCGATAGAACAGGAGTTTTCGGAGACCGCAACCGATCACGCCATTGGCGGGCCGCTGGCAGACTACGGGGTGGCCGGGGCAGAGAACGAGCGGGTAGGAACCATCGTCGCCGGCGCCCTCGGCGTCGTGGTTACTTTCCTGGTCGGATTGGGTCTGCTCCTGGTGGTCCGGCGGCGCAGGGTCGTGTGAGCGGAACCCACGCCCACGCCCTCCATTACCACGGGCATAGCCCGATCCACCGGGCCGCCCCCCAAGTCAAGCTGCTCGCCCTGCTCGGGTACGTGACGGCCGTCGTTGCCACCCCTCCCCTGGCCTTCTGGGCGTTCAGCCTGCACGCCCTGATACTTCTTACGGTGCTGGCACTTTCGGGGGTCCCCGCCCGGTTCTTTCTTAGCCGCCTCGCCATCGACATCCCGTTTGTCCTCTTCGCCTTGCTGCTCCCGTTTGTAGGCGTCGCCCCCCGGGCCGATCTCGGACCGTTCTCGGTGTCGATCGCGGGGCTTATCGGGGCCTGGAACCTTCTGGCCAAGGCAACGCTGGGCGCCGGGGCGTCGGTGCTGCTGGCGGCCACGACCGAAGTCCCCGACCTGCTGGGCGGGTTGGTACGGCTCCGGGTTCCTCGAGTGCTGGTGGCGATTGCCGCCTTCATGGTCAGATACCTGGAGGTGATCGCGGGCGAACTTCGGCGAACTCGTACCGCCATGACTGCCCGCGGCCTCGACCTCTCCTGGCTGGCTCAGGCCCGGCCGCTGGCGGCCTCGGCCGGTGCTCTTTTCGTTCGCAGCTACGAGAGGGGGGAACGGGTTCATCAGGCCATGCTCGCTCGCGGGTATCAGGGTGAGATGCCCGCCGTCTCCCGGCGACCGGTGAGTGGCGGCCGCTGGATCATTGGCTTGGCGCCGGCGCTGGCGGCGGCAGTAGTGATGGTGTCGGCCAGGATCGCGTTGTGACCTCGCTTCACATCCGCGGTCTGCGCTTTGCCTTCCCCGACGGGACCCGGGTGCTTGATGGGGTCGATCTGGACGTGACCGACGGTGAGCGGGTCGCCCTGCTCGGGCCCAATGGCGCCGGGAAGACCACCTTGCTGCTTCACCTCATCGGGGTCCTTCGGGCCTCGGAGGGATCCATCAAGGTCGGTGACCTCGAACTCGACGATGAGAACCTGCGCGAGATCCGCCGGAGGGTGGGGCTCGTGTTCCAGGACCCAGACGATCAACTATTCATGTCCACCGTGGCCGCCGACGTTGCTTTCGGTCCCGCCAACTTCGGAGTCGAGGGGCCCGAACTCGAGCGGGTGGTGGAGATGGCTCTGCAAGCCGTCGGGGAGAGCGATTTGGCCGACCGGGCCCCGCACCACCTTTCGGGGGGAGAGCGGCGCAAGGTGTCGATCGCCACCGTGCTGGCGGTCCGATCGGAACTGCTGGTGCTGGACGAGCCCACCTCCAACCTCGACCCGGCCGGCCGGCGCGAGCTGGTTCAGCTGCTCGCCGGGCTGGAGGCCACGCAGCTGATCGTGACTCACGATCTGCCATTTGCCCTGGAGCTCTGTCCCCGGGCGATGATCATGAACCGGGGGAGGATCGTCGCCGACGGAGCCACCATCTCCTTGCTGGCGGATCGGGCCCTGATGCACCGAAACCGCCTCGAGCTGCCCTACGGGTTCGACCCTGCCAACATCGCCGCCCCCTCCCAGAACCGAAAGAGTTGAGACGATTTGAGCTGGTCCTCGCCGGCGTCTGTGCCGGGGCCATCTTGTGGCCGGCGCTCTTTGGAGCCAGACCTCGCCGGGGAATCGTGCTTGCGCTGGCGATCGCAGCCCTCGCCGTCCAGGTGATCGTCGAGGGCTACCGGTGGCAGCTGGCTCCTGTTTATCTGGTGGCGTTGGGCTTGGGGGTGGGGGACCTCCTTTCCATGGAAAGGGTCCTGCCGTGGTGGCGACGAATCTCGAGGCCATTGCTGGGCCTGATCGGCCTGGGGATGCTGCTCCTGCTGCCTGTCATGCTCCCGGTCCCGGTCCTGCCCGAACCGAGCGGTGCGCTGGCGGTCGGGACCATGTCCGTCGAGCTGACCTTTCCGGAGCGGTTGGAGACGTACGGGCCGGCCCCGGACTCCGCGCCCAGACGGATCATGGTCCAGGTCTGGTACCCGGCCGTCACCGGCGACGGATCCGGGCGGGTGACCTGGACTCCTGATCTCGATCTGCTCGGCCCGGCGCTGTCCCGGCGGGCCGGCTATCCCGGCTTCTTTCTTTCCCACACCCGCCACACCCTCGCCAACGCCGTAGAGGGTGCCCAGCCCTTATCGGGCCGCTTCCCGGTGGTGCTCTACTCGCACGGCTGGGCGGAGTTCCGCACCCTCGCCCTTTATCAACTGGAGTCGCTCGCCAGCCACGGCTTCATCGTCGTTGCCGCCGATCACTCCTTTGCGGCGCTGGCGAGCCGCCGGCTGGACGGGGAGGTCATCACCCTCGACCCCGACGCCCTGCCGGCAGTGGAGACCACCGACCCCGCGGTCTTTGCCGAGGCGGCGGTCGATCTGGTCGAGACCTTCACCTCCGATCTGACAGGTATCCTCGATGCTCTCGACAGGGGCGCCGCTTTCGCGGAGATCGACGGTCATGTCGACTCGGGGCGCATCGGCGTCTTCGGCCATGGCGCCGGGGGAGGGGCTGCGGTACGGCTCTGTCTCACCGATCCCCGCTGCCGGGCGGGGATGGGTCAGGATCCATGGGTTGAAGCCGTTCCCGACCGGATCATCGCCCAACCGGCGCAGGTGCCGATGCTGTTCATGCGCTCCGACGAGGCCCGGGCGACCACCAACGACGGACGTCTGCGGGGCCTGGCGGAGCGGAGTCAATCAACCACCTTCTGGATCGGGATCGAGGGCGCCGCCAGCAGCGACTTCTTGCTCTCTCCGCTTTTCTCCCCGATCGCCCACCGGCTGGGGCTGAAGGGGCCGATACCGGCTGGTTCGGTGGTGCCGATCATCGACCGATTTCTGGTCGGGTTCTTCGATCACACGCTGCTCGGCACCGGCCCGGCGGCGGTCGAGACCAACCCCTTTTCGGAGGTCAGCCTCGAGGTGATCGGCTGAGGGCTGTTCCGGAGAGGCTCGGCTACCCGCCAGCGGAGGCAAAGTTCAAGCTGTGGGGGGGAAAGCTCCAGCTACTGACCGGGGCCGTTGAAGGTCTCACCCAACACCTCCTGGCCGGGTCGTTGGCCGGCCAGAACCGCATCGATGGTTGTGCCCAGCGTTAGGGCGTCGAGGGCCCCGATGGCCTTTCCCACGACGGTGCCGTCGGCCGCTATGAAGAAGGTCTCGGGAATCCCGAACACGCCGTAGGCGATGGCGGCCCGGCCACCGGGATCGGCCAGGTAGATGGCCGCGGCCGAGCGCCCGAACTCGTCGAGGAACTCGAGCGCCGTATCGGCCCGATCCTGATAGGCGATCTCGACCACCCTGACTCCCCGGTCGGTGAAGGCGTCGGCGGCGGCGGCCAGATCCGGCTGCTCCTCCCGGCAGGGGAGGCACCACGAGGCGAAGAAGTTGACTACCACGACCTTGCCCTCCAGATCGGCCGGGTCCAACGCACCCGATCCGTCGAGCAGGGGCAACTCCAAGGCGGGGGCCGGGCGCCCCAGCAAAGGTGAGGGAACCAGGCTCGGGTCCTGGCCGAATCGGGTCGCGAAAACAACGGCCAGACCGACCGAGGCGACGACCACCGCGATCGCCGCCCAGCGAACCGCCTTCATGGGCAGGTCTCGCCGGCCCCGGCCGCAGCCAGGTCGGTCTCCACCTGCTCTCTCACCTCGGGGTCCAGGCCGGGGGTGGCGAGCACCTGGTCGAAGAGGGAGGCGGCTGCGGTCGCCTGGCCCTGGCCGCACCAGACCACCCGCCCCTTCAGATATAACCCGAAGGGATCTCCCGGCACCAGTGCAAGGGCTTGGTCCAGCAGGGAAACCGCCAGGTCTACCTCGCCGTTCCCGTCGAAAACCATCCACCCCAGCCGGGCGTACGCCGTGGCAGCCTGTCCGGCGCTGGGCTCTCCGTCCAGCACCGCCTGGTAGTGGGGAAAGGCGTCCTGGTAATCCCCTTCCTCGAAGTAGCGGTTGGCGAGGGCCAGCCTCATCCCGGTGACTTCCGGGTTGTCGAGGTTGGCAGCTATGACCGCCTCCATTGTCTCGTTGGAGACCGCGGCCGGATCCACCGGCCCGCCGCCGACTCCCGACAGCGCACGATCCTCGGCCCGGGCCTGTCGGAATTGGCCCACCGCCACCAGGGCGGCAGCCATCGCCACTCCGAGCACCACACCGCCAATCAGGGTCCTGGTGCCCGGGCGGACCCGGGTCTCGGGGGTCTGGGGCTTGGTGGTCCGGGGCTCGGTGACCTGGTGCTCGTTGGTCTGGTGCTCGTTGGTCT
>DATHSX010000267.1:0-11515 GCA_035463935.1 Acidimicrobiia bacterium
GGGTTGGGCAGGCGGAGGTTCGGACCACCTCACCGATCGAGGATTCGCCCGGTTCCGAGCTGGCGCTGATGCTTCGGCCCGAGGAGTTGACGCTCGACACAGAGGCGGACAATGTTCTCCACGGTACGGTTCAGAACGTCACGTTCCTCGGCTCGATCGTCCGCGTGCAGGTGGGTGTGGATGGGGGGCGCTTGACCGCCGACCTGTTCAATGAGCGGCTCCTGCGGTTGCCGGTAGCCGGTGAGGCGACGTCTGTCTCGTTCCCGGCCCACGCGTGTTGGGTTCTCCCCTCTCGCTAGGCGGTCAGTGCCGACATAGGATTCGTCGGTGCCGTTTCCCGCCGGATTCACCTGGGGTGTCGCCACTTCGGCTTACCAGATCGAGGGCGGTCGGATCGACGGAAAAGGTCAATCGATCTGGGACACCTTCTCCGACCAGGGGAGATTGACGGATCCGGGCGATGCCGCTTGCGACCACTACCATCGGTGGCCCGAAGACGTGGCCTTGATGGCCCGCCTGGGGATCAAGGCATATCGCTTTTCGGTTGCCTGGACCCGCATCCTGCCGCGGGGCACAGGGGAGGTCAACCAGGCGGGCCTGGACTTCTACCGCCGGTTGGTGGATGCCTTGCTGACCGAGGGGATCGAGCCCTGGCTGACCTTGTATCACTGGGATCTGCCCCAGGCCTTGCAGGACGAGGGGGGATGGCCGCACCGCCGCACCGTCGATGCGTTCGTGGGATATACCGAGGTGGTGGCGGGGGCTCTGGGCGACCGGGTCAAACACTGGATCACCCATAATGAGCCGTGGGTCGCCGCGATGCTTGGACACGTCGAAGGCGTGTTCGCCCCGGGTCTCACCGATTGGGAGAAGGGGCTGGCCGCCGGTCACCACCTGCTGTTGTCCCATGGCCGGGCGGTCCCGGTCATCCGGGCCCTCTCCCCGGGGTCCGAGGTCGGGATTGCCCTCGACTGCCGACCCTCCACTCCGGCCAGCGACGATCCGGCCGATGGCGCCGCCAACCGGCATTTCGATGGCTTCCGCAACCGGTGGTTCTTCGACCCGGTCTTTGGCAAGGGGTACCCGAAGGACATGATCGAGGCATATGCCAGAGCAGGTCGAACGGACATGGCGTTTGTGGACCCCAGCGACCTGGAGACAATCGCCTCGCCTCTCGACTTCGTGGGGGTCAATTACTACACGAGCATTCCTGTCGGTGCTGGTGGCGAAGAGAGCGAAGCCCCGGAGGTGCATCCCGGTCCCAACCCCCCGGACGGATTCACCGAGATGGGCTGGAAGATCACCCCGGCCGCCTTGACCGATTTCCTACGCCGGGTCAACGACCAGTACCAACCGGCCAGGATCGTCGTCACCGAGAACGGAGCCTCGTTCTCCGATGGGCCGGGTCCCGACGGGGGCATCCACGACCGTCGCCGGATCGAGTACCTGCAGTCGCACATCAATGCGGTGCGAATGGCGGTCGAGGCCGGAACCCCCGTTGCGGGCTACTTCGTGTGGAGTCTGCTCGACAACCTCGAGTGGACTGCCGGCTTCGCCCAGCGTTTTGGCCTCGTTCATGTGAACCACACCACTCAGGTCCGCACGCCCAAGGACAGCTTCGAGTGGTACCGGCAGGTGATCGCGCGAAACGGTCTCTCGCCTTGAGTTCGGTCTGTGGGCCGTTTTCGACGCACAACCGCTGAAACGGCCCTGGGTCGCCGGTTGGCTAGCCGGCCACCCGTGCCACCGCTCGGGCCAGTTTCTCGAAGCCCTCGTCGGCCTCGGCCTCGGTGAGAGAGAGCGGGGGAGCGATCCGCAGGGTGTTCCCGAAGAGGCCACCCTTCCCGACCAGCAGGCCCTCCTTCTTCGCCTCCTCCATCACCGCTGCCGCCGCCCCGGGGTCGGGGTCAACGCCGCCCGATCGAACGAGCTCCACTCCCAGCATCAGGCCCTTCCCCCGGACCTCGGCGATGATGTCGGTCCGATCGGCCAGACCCTCCAGGTTGGACTTGAGACGGTGGCCGACCTTGTAGGCGTTGGTCTGGAGATCATGCTCGAGCAGGTACTCGAGGTTGGCCAGACCAACCGCGGTCGACAGTGGGTTGCCGCCGAAGGTGGATATCGAGTTGGCAGGAAGGGAATCCATGAGGTCGGCGCCGGCTACCACTCCCGCCAAGGCGGCTCCATTTCCCAAACCCTTGGCGAACGTGATCATGTCGGGCACGATGTCGTGGGCCTGGTAGCCCCAGAAGTTCTCACCGGTGCGGCCCCACCCGGTCTGCACCTCGTCGGAGATGAACAGGATGCCCTGGCGGTCGAGTACTTCCTTGAAGGCCCGGAAGAACCCGTCCGGCGGCGTGGCGAAGCCACCAACTCCCTGGATCGGCTCAGCGATCATGCAGGCCACATCGCCAGCCGTGGCCACCTGCAGCAGATCCTCGAGATCCGCCCGGCAGGCGGCGATGAACTGGTCGTCGGGGAGGTGCCCGAAGGGGCTCCGCAGCTTGTACCCACCGTGGACGTACGTGACGTTGAACGGATAAAGGCTGGTCGACGACCAATTCCGCTGCCCGGTGATGGCCACGGTCGAATGGCTCTTGCCGTGGTAGCTGCCGCGGACGGCCAGCACCTGGTTGGAGCGGCGGTACTGGGTGGCGATCATCAAGGCGGCGTCGTTGGCCTCGGTCCCCGAGTTGGTGAAGAAGACCTTGGCGTCCGGGATCCCGGATAGGCCAGCGATCTTCTCGGCCAGGGCGATCTGATTCTCGATCAGGTAGAGAGTGGAAGTGTGAATCATCTTCTCGGCCTGGGCGCGGATGGCGGCAACGATCTCGGGAACCTTGTAGCCGGTCATGGTGGTGAGGATGCCGCCGAAGAAGTCGAGGTATTCGTTGCCTTCGGCATCCCTCACTCGCCGGCCTTCGCCGTCGACCAAAGCGATCGGCTGGTCGTAGTAGAGGATCATCCACCTGGGCAGAACCTGTTGGTGTCGTGCGAGAAGATCGGCGTGTTGGCCCATGGCTGGTGAGGCTCCTGGTATCAGGGAGGCGTCAGGCTAGCCACCATCCTCGGCCCGCTCCGGGGGTAGGTTGGCCCATGCTTTCGCCTATTCCTGTCCAGCGGATCGAGGGCCTCGGGTTGCTCGTACTCGCGGTCGTGCTCTTTGCGTCTTCCGATCGAAGCTGGTGGTGGTTCGCAGTGCTCCTGCTCGCCCCCGACCTGTCCATGGCCGGCTATGTCCGGGGCCCGGCGCTCGGCGCCTCCCTCTACAACCTCGGTCACGCCCTCATCTGGCCGGCTCTCTTGCTGGCGGTGGGCCTACCGTCTTCGCGTCAGTGGCTCGTCGCCGGGGGAGCCATCTGGCTGGCGCACATCGGCATGGACCGGGTCTTCGGATACGGGCTCAAATTGCCAGACAGCTTCCGGCACACCCACCTGGGGAACATCGGTCGTCCATGAGGCGAGTCTTTGATGCCATTGGCCGTCTGGGCAGCGACCCGGCCGACGGAGAGGAACTGGCCCGGGCCAAACGCTTCCTGGTGCTGACGGCGTTACTAGTCGATGCCCTGGCGGTCTTCTGGGTGCTGTTGTATTGGCTCTACGACGAGGGTCTGGCCGCATCGATCCCGGCGACTTACATCGTGTTTTCCCTGGCGAGCATCGCCGTCTTCTCTCGTACGGGCAGTTTTCCGTGGTTTCGTAATAGTCAGCTGGCGCTGTGGATCGTCCTTCCCTCCGCCTTGCAGTTGGTGCTCGGGGGCTTTGTCAACGGGAGCGCCGTGGTCTTGTGGGCGCTGGTGGCGCCGCTGGGCGCGCTCGTGTTCACCAGCAGCCGGGCCGCCCGGGGATGGTTTCTGGCCTACACCGGCATCGTGATCGGGTCCGGGGTGCTCCAGGCAGCCTTCCCCTCTCCCAACAACCTTCCCGACACGCTGATCCTGATCTTCTTCGTAATGAACGTCCTTGCAGTGTCGCTGGTCGTGTTCTGGCTGCTGGCGCTGTTTGTCCAGCAACTGCACGCCGAACGCGCCAAGTCTGAGAGCCTCCTCCTCAACGTGCTGCCGCCCCGCATTGCCGCCCGGCTCCGTCATGAACCCGGTCGGGTGATCGCCGAGCGTTTTGACGAGGCCAGCGTGTTGTTCGCGGATGTGGTTGGTTTCACCCCCCTCACGGCCGATCTGCCTCCCGAGCAGTTGGTCGAATTGCTCAATGAGGTGTTCTCCGATTTCGACCTGCTGGCCGACAAACACGGAGTCGAGAAGATCAAAACCATAGGTGACAGCTACATGGCGGCCGCCGGCGCCCCCTCGCCGCGAGCCGATCATGCCCGCGCCATCGCCGACCTCGCCCTCGACATTCGGGATTATTGCGTGCATCACCCCCTGCTGGCCGGCTCGCCTCTGCAGTTCCGCATCGGCATCAACAGCGGCCCGCTCGTCGCCGGGGTGATCGGCCGGCGGAAGTTCACCTACGACCTGTGGGGCGACGTGGTCAACACCGCCAGCCGGATGGAATCGCATGGCGAGCCCGGAATGATCCACCTCACCGAGTCGGCGTACGTGGAGTTGAAAGACGACTACGAGTGCGAGCCGCGGGGCCTCATCGATGTCAAAGGCAAGGGCCCGATGCGGACCTGGTTCCTGGTGGGCCGCCGTTCGGTAGGGTGAGGTCATGAGTCGCCGTTGGCTGCTGCTGGCCCTGGGAGTCGCGGTTATGGCGTGCGGCGAAAGTGCTGCCCCCACCACCTCCACGGCGCCGTCGACCACGGTCGCCCCGGCCACCACCACGACCGCCCCATCGACCACCACCGTTGCCCTCGTCGAGCCCCCCTGGGCCGCAGCGCCGCTCGGGCAGGGTCAGGTGCCATCGGTGCTCCTTGAGCAGTGGGGAAGGGCCGAGAACCGTGAGACTTGTGCCGCGCTGGCTCCGCTCGGAGGGGTGGAGGGAGCCACGCCGCGGGGCGCCAACTTTGCCGGCGGGTGGGCGGTGGCCTGGGACGCACCCGACGGTCCGGGGATGCGGGCCGACGGCACCTTCTGCGAGGACTGTGGCCGCTCCGCCGTCGGCGTGGCCGGGACGGGAACCGCAGTTGAAGAATCGCTGATTCGGTCCTGGCCCGACGTAATCGAGTGGAGCGACGGGAGCCTCAGCGGGTACGGCAACGAGGGTCAGATGTCGGATCTGCCGGTCACCGATCCCGTCACCGCAGGGGCAGTGTCACCGACCAAGCTGGCTTACCTGGCGGTGGCCGGCCAGGAGTGTCTCTACAACGTCTGGTCGCGCCGGGGCGAAGCCGAGTTGCTGGACCTGATCGAGCGGCTGCGCTTCGTCGAGGGTCTGGGCGGCGCGCCCTAGGGCGCGACCAGATCCCCGTAGGCGTCGGGACGGCGATCCCGATAGAAGGCCCAGGTCTTGCGGACCTCATCAACCAGGTCGAGGTCGAGGTCCCGTATCACCAGTTCCTCGTCGGTGTCGGAGGCGGCGCCGCCGATGATCTGGCCGCGGGGATCCACGAAGTAGGACGATCCGTAGAAGTCGTTGTCGCCGAAGGGCTCTTTCCCCACCCGGTTGATGGCTCCGATGAAGTACTCGTTGGCGACCGCCGCGGCCGGCTGCTCGAGGTTCCATAGGTACATCGACAGCCCCCGGCTAGTGGCCGAAGGGTTGAAGACGAGCTTGGCGCCCTTCAACCCCAATGCCCGCCAACCCTCGGGGAAGTGGCGGTCATAGCAGATGTAGACGCCGATCCGCCCCACCGCCGTGTCGAAGATCGGGTAGCCGGTATTGCCCGGCCGGAAGTAGAACTTCTCCCAGAATCCTTTGACATGGGGGATGTGGGTCTTGCGGTACTTGCCGAGATATGAGCCGTCGGCGTCGATCACCGCGGCCGTGTTGTAGTAGAAACCTTCCTGCTCCTTCTCGAACATGGGAACCACGAGGACCATCCCGGTCTCTTTCGCCAGATCTTGCATCAACCGGGAGGTGGGGCCGTCGGGGATCGGTTCGGCGTAGTCGAAGTGCTCGTTCTCCTGGACCTGGCAGAAATACGGTCCGTAGAAGATCTCCTGAAAGCACATCACGCGGGCGCCCTGTTCAGCCGCCTGGCGCGCAAAGTCCATGCTTTTCTTGATCATCGAGTCTTTGTCGCCGGTCCACTCCGTCTGGACGATGGCGGCGCGCACCATGTTGGGCATCGGTGTCTCCTGCTGTCGATGGCTCCGCGGGCAACGGTAGTCCGGACTCGGAGGAGGGGGGGCGGTTGGGGTGACCGCCCCCCCTCCTCCAACACGAAACCTGAGGTTATAGCCACCGGTTTCCGGGGCCCATAGCCTTAGGTTCGCGGTTATTCGCCGCCCTCGTTGAGCGTCACACTGGTTTTGGCGAAGCCCTCGCCGGTCACCTCCCAGTCGGAGGCGACCAGTTCGGCCACCGCGGACTCGGCGAGGTCGGTCCGGTAGGCGTCGGGGCCCGGGTCGGCGGAGATCACCTTCTGGCCCACCGCCACCTCGATGGTCTGGTCCCATAGCGCCTGGTCCATGACGCCAATCCCCGCCGGCGAGGGCCAGATCAGGGCGTTGATCTCATTCATCTGCCAGGCCTGATGGCTGGCGCCGAGCGCCGAGCCCCGATCGAGCACGATCTGGACGCAGGCACCCGGATCATCACGGCAGAAGATCCATCCCTGGAACGACGCTTTGAGGAACGCCCGGGCGGTCTCCTCATTGTCCGCCAGCCAGTCGGCGTCAACCCAGATGGCGTCCTGGAGCATGGCCGTGCCGATGTCGTTGAAGTCGATCACCGAGAGATCCTCGGGGGTGTAGAGCTCTCCGGTGTCGGGGTTGACCGCCTCGAGCACCTGGGCGTACTCGTTGTAGGTCATGGCCTGGGCGGCGTCCACCTCGCGGTTGAGCAGAAGCGACATGTCGAACGGTTGCTGGACGATCTCGCCGGGCGTGACGCCATACTTCTCAAAGGCGGCCGTCAGCTCGAACTCGTTACCGAACCCCCAGGTTCCGACCTTCTTTCCTTCCCAGTCGGCCGGCTCGGTGATCCCCGAGTCCGCCCAGGAGACTTCCAGGGTGCCGGAGCGCTGGAAGACCTGGCCGATGTTGACCAGATTGGCGCCCTCTTCCCTGGAAACCAGAGCCTTGGGGACCCAGGCGAGGCCGAACTCGGCACCACCGGAGGCAACGACCTGCTGGGGAACGATGTCGACCGCGCCTTCCAGGATCGTGACATCCAGCCCAGCCGCGTTGTAGAAACCCTGTTCAATCGCCGCGAAGTAGCCGGCGAATTGGGCCTGGGTAACCCACTGCAGCTGGAGGCGAACGGGTATCAGTTCCCCGGTCGTGACCTCGGGAGCCTCAGTCGTTTCGGTCGTTTCGCTGGTCGTCGTGGTTGCCCCTGCGGCCGTGGTGGTCGTATCCCCGGCGGTGGTGCCGGTGGTGTCTTCACCACCACAGGCGGCCAGGACCAGGGCGAGCAGGACCGCTAGGCCCAGCCCGTTCTTGCGTTGCCTCATTCAGATTCCTCCTTCGCAATAAGGCCGAACCCGGGCTCTGTCCCGAGGGTTGGGCGGCGCAACGATAGAACCGTTGCGCAGTGGCGGCGCCGGGCAGGGGTGGCCATCAGTTGCGGCGGCGAGACGGGTGCCAGGGGATCAAGAGGCGCTCGGCACCGATGATGAGCAGCTGGAGTCCGGCTCCCATGAGAGTGGCCACGACGATCCCCGCCCAGGCCTCGGCCATCCGGGTGAGGCCCGCCTGCTGCGAGATGTAAACCCCGAGAGCGGCGCGTGAACCGCCGAAGTACTCGGCCACGATCGCCCCGATCAGGGACAGGACCACCGCCACCTTGAGCGCCGACAACAGATATGGCAGAGCGTTGGGCAGCCGCACCTTGAGCATGGTGGTCGCGTCCCGGGCAGCTACCGACCGCATCAGCTCGAGCTGCCCCGCATCCACGTCGGTGAGCCCGCGGACCAGGTTGATCATGACCGGGAAGAACACCATCACCGCCACCACGGTCATCTTGGATACCGGGTTGGTGATACCGAACCATTGGTTGGTGATTGGCGCCAGCGCCACGATCGGGGCCGAGCTGGCGGCTATCGAGAACGGCAGCACTCCTTCTCGGACCAGGGACCAACGGGCGGTGGCGAAAGCCCCCAGGATGCCCAGCAGAGATCCACCGATCAGGCCCCCGAGGGCTTCGCGCAGGGTGAAGAATCCGGCGGCCCAGACCACCGTCCACTGATCAGACAGGGTGGCGACTATGTCGGATGGTGGCGGTAGGAGGAATCCTTTGATTCCGGCGGCCTTTACCCAGAACTCCCAAAGAGCGAGCACGGCCAAGAACACCAGCAATGGTGGGAGCCAGCCGGTCAGTTTCCGAGGGAGAGGCGCGACGGTCACTCGCCACCAACCCGGCGCAGCGTTTCCCGCACTTCGACCAGCTTGGCGAAGAACGCCGGCAGTTCCCTGGTCTCGAACTGGCGCGGCTGAGGCAAATCGATCTCCACAATTCCGGCGATGCTTCCCGGGCGCGGGGACATCACCACCACCCGGGTACTCAAGAAGACTGCCTCGGGGATCGAGTGGGTGACGAATACAACCGTTTTGCGCGTCTGCTCCCAGATCCGCATCAGCTCCATCTGCATCCGTTCCCGGGTCATTTCGTCGAGGGCGCCGAACGGCTCGTCCATCAACAACAGCTGCGGTTCCAGTACTAGGGCCCGGGCGATGGCCACCCGCTGCTGCATGCCACCCGAGAGCTGCCACGGGTAATGGTCGGAGAACTCGGCCAGCTCCACCAAGTCGAGCATGGCCCGCGCCCTCCGATCTTTCTCGGCGGCCGGCACTTCGGTGATCTCCAGGGGAAGCTCGACGTTGCCGAGCACCTTGCGCCAGTCGAGCAGGGTGGCCTGCTGGAAGACCATTCCGTAGTCCCGGTGGTTGCGGGCTTGGGCCGGGCTCTTGCCGTTGACCTTTACGGTCCCCGTGGTCGGGGCCAGCAGATCGCCGATGATGCGGAGCAGGGTGGACTTTCCGCACCCCGATGGCCCCAGGAGCGAAACGAACTCCCCGGCTTGAACCTCGAGGTCGATGCCGGTCAAAGCCTCGGTGGATGCTCCGCCGGCGCTGAAGGTCTTGCCGACGCCACGGAGCGACACCATCGGTCCGCTCATGCCGGAACCCGGCGGGCTCGAGGAATCACCAGGCGCTCCACCAAGGCCACCCCCGCGACGAAGACCACGCCGAGCAAGGCCGAGAAGAGCACCGCGGCGTAGAGTTTTTCGGGCCCGCTGATGTAGTAGTAGGCGAAGGTCAGGATCTGACGGCCCAGGCCGTCGGGCAGACCACTGGGTAGTTCGCCGACGATGGTGCCGACCACGCTGGCGGCGGCGGCGATCTTGAGGGCGGTAAACACATACGGCCAGGCGGCAGGGATGCGCAGCTTGCGCATCTCCTGGGTCGGGCTGGCGGCCAAGGAACGAAATAGCTCGGTGGCGGTAGGGGCGGGCGAGCGGAGGCCACGTACTGCATTGATTGTCACCGGGAAGAAGGACAGGTAGGCGGCGATGGCTGCTACCGCCACCCAGATCGGCAGCCGGGCCTGGCCGACCCACAGCACCACCATGGGAGCGATGGCCAGCAGCGGCACCGTCTGGCTGGCCACGACCCAGGGCATCAGGCCACGCTCGGCGAGCGAGGAGCGAACGAAGAGCAGGCCCAGGCCGAACCCGATCACGCTTCCCGCGGCGAAGCCGGCCAGGGCTTCACGGAAAGTGAACCAGGCCGAGCGAAGGAGCAGCACTGCCAAAACCTCCTCGCCGCCTCTCCGGGCCGGTTCGAACAAGGTGCCGATGATCTGGGAGACGTGCGGCATGGATTTGTCGTCAGGGCGGATGGGCAACCTCGTGCTGGTAAACGGCAGCGTTCCGCCAGTGACGGAGCCGAGGAGCTTGTAACCCTCCCAGAGCAGGATGATGCCGGCGAGGAGCGCGAGGAAGCCCGCCACCGGTCGAATCCTGCTGCGAGGCGCCTGGTGAACCGAGGACGATGGTTCCGGCAGCGCAGGCATCGGCCGGGAGGATAAGTCGCCAGCCCCGGGAGGGAAGCCGCGAGGGTCAACCGGCCACCAACTTCGGTGACGATATTTAGCGCCCGGGGCCGACCTCGGTCGCCGCGGAGTGATAGCTTCGGCCACGAAACGATCCGAGGAGGACCATCTTGCATGTCTCGATGACGGTCAACGGTCGCGTCGTATCGGCTGAGGTCGATCCGCGCACCCTTTTGGTCCACTTCATCCGGGAGAATCTGAACCTGACGGGGACGCACATCGGCTGCGAGACCAGCTACTGCGGTGCTTGCACCGTGATCCTGGACGGCCGAACGACCAAGTCCTGCACGGTGCTAGCCGTCCAGGCTGCGGGTAGCCGGATCACCACGATCGAAGGTCTGGCCAAAGACGGCGAACTGCACCCGGTCCAGGAGGGCTTTTGGGAGCGTCATGGCCTCCAATGTGGCTTCTGTACCCCCGGGATGATCATGTCGGCGGTGGGCTTGCTCGAGTCGAATCCCAATCCGACGGAGGCCGAGATCCGGCACGGGATCGAGGGCAACCTCTGCCGGTGCACCGGCTATCACAACATCGTCAAGGCCATTGAATACGCCGCGGCCAAGATGCGGGGCGAGACCCCGGCACCGGCGGAATGGGAGGTGACGGCATGAGCACGACCAGTGTGCTGGGTGGAGTCGTCCGACGCCGCGAGGATCCGGCCCTCATCAAAGGGAGGGGCCGTTACGTCGACGACATGAAGGCGGCGGGCGTCTGCCACGTGGCGTTCGTCCGTAGCCCCTATGCCCATGCCCGCATCACCGGCATCGACGTGTCCGGCGCCGCGCAGATGCCGGGGGTGCTGGCCGTCTATACCGCCGACGACGTCCGCCACCTGGGGCCGCTCGTGGCCCAGGTTCCGGTCGGAAAGGCGCGGCCGCTTCTCGCCGACGGAATGGTCAACCACGTCGGGGAAGCCGTGGCCATGGTCGTGGCCGCGGATCGTTACCAGGCTCAGGATGCGACGGAGGCGGTGGCCGTCGAGTACGAACCACTGAAGGCCGTGGTCGACCTCAAAGAGGCTGCGGCGGACCAGGTCAAGGTCCACGACGATCTGGAGTCCAACACCCTCATCACCTGGGAGGCGGGGCCCTGGGGCAACGCCGAGGGCATCGCCGACACCAAGGACAAGATCGCGGCGGCGAAGGAGCGGGATGACGTCGTGGTCGTATCGCACGAGATGGTCAACCAGCGGCTGATCCCCACCGCCATCGAGCCGAGATCGGTGATGGCCGATTGGAACGAGGGCTACGGCAGGTTCATCGTCTACTCCTCGACTCAGATGCCTCACGCTCTGGCGGGGGCGATCGCCAAGACCTTCGGACTGGCCTCCAACGCGGTCGACGTCACCGCTCCGGAGGTGGGGGGCGGTTTCGGCGTGAAGCTCAACGTCTAC
>DATHSX010000268.1:0-6488 GCA_035463935.1 Acidimicrobiia bacterium
CGAGGCTCGCTTATACGGTGTGAGTTCACTCCAGCCCGGAAGTGCCGCTGCCGCGACGTCGAGGGCGGCTTCGGCGTCTGTCGCGTCGCCGTAGGGAAGGAGATCGATGATCTCCTCGGTCGCCGGGTTGACCAGCTCCCAGGTTCCCCCGTTGGCAGCCCCTACCCACTCGCCACCGATGAACTGTCGAAAGTCCATTCTCTATTCGCCTATCTCACGCCTTCAGATCTCCTGCCACCTGTGCCACCGATGCGGCCACAACGTCCAACGCCTCATCAAGCTGGGAATCGGTGATGTCCAGCGCAGGCAGAAACCTTACGCAGTTGGAGAAGAGGCCGGCCCGGATGGTGATGACCCCGCGCTTGACGGTCTCCGCGGTAACCGCTGCTGTCGCCTCCATCCACGGCTGTTTGGTCTCCGGATCTTTGACGAACTCCATGGTGAGCATCGACCCCAAACCCCGCACATCACCGACCAACCGGGGATGGTCGGCCTTGATGGCCTCCAACCGGGCACGGAGTCTGATGCCCAGGTGGGCCGCGCGATCGAGGAATTCCGGTCGGGAGATCTGATCGATCGCGGCCATCGCGGCGACGCACGCCAGCGGGTTGCCCGAGTAGGTGCCGCCCAGTCCACCGGGATGGGGTGCGTCCATAACCTCGGCCGGTCCCACCACCGCCGACAGTGGCATCCCGGCAGCCAGTGACTTGGCGGTGGTGATCATGTCGGGCACCACTGCGGAGTGCTCGATCGCCCACAGCCTCCCCGTGCGGCCCATGCCCGATTGGATCTCATCGGCGACGAGGAGGATCCCGTGCTGATCGGCCAGTTCCCGCAGACGCTGCAGCCAGGGAAACGGAGCCGGTACGAAGCCCCCCTCCCCCTGCACGGGCTCCACGAACATCGCTGCCACGTGGGAGGGGTCGACCAGGGCGGTGAAGCTGTGATCGAGCAGGGACAGGTGCCAGTCGAGGAACCCCTCTTCGGTCATTCCGACCGGGCGTCGGTAGAGATTGGGGAAAGGGAAGCGGTAGACCTCGGGCGCAAAAGGCCCGAAACCCTTCTTGAAGAGGTTGAACTTGGAGGTCATGGCCATCGTCAAATTCGTGCGACCGTGGAAGCCGCCTTCGAACACGACGATCCCCTGCCGCTTCTGGGCGGAACGAGTGATATGGACCGCGGTCTCGACCGCCTCAGCCCCGGTGCTCATGAGGACCGTCTTCTTGGCGAAGTCGCCGGGAGCGAGACGGTTGAGCCTCTCCGCCACCTCGACGAATGGCTCATAGGTGGAGACGATGGCGCACATGTGGATCAGTCGCGCGGCCTGCTCCTGCAGCGCCGACACCACGAGCTCCGGGGTATGTCCGAGGGCCAGCACTCCGATTCCACCGGCCAGATCGATCAGATGGTTTCCGTCGACGTCCACCACGACCGATCCATGAGCCGAGTCGATGCTTATCGGGGTGAGCCTGGCGTTGCCTTGAGGTGTTGCGGCTTCACGCCTGGCCAGAATCGAGCGGCTGCGCGGACCGGGGATGTCGGTGACGAGGCGAATGCTCGACGTAGTGGTGGTCATCGTCTATTCCCGTCTTTACCATCAGATCGCTTGTTGAAGCGGTCCGGAACGGCAGTATCGCTTGCCAGCCAGGGTCGGGCAAATAATATGGCAGCCGTCCATGACGGTCGGCGCCAGACCACTGCGGGGGCGAGAACGACCCCCCCTCGACCTCGACGAGATCGATAAGGCGATCATCCGCCATCTCCAGGCCGATGGCCGGATGTCCTATACCGACCTGGGGCCGGCGGTGGGTCTCTCCCCGGCTGCTGCCCGCCAGCGGGTGCTGGCGCTGCTCGAGGCCGGAGCCATGCAGATCGTGGCGGTCACCGACCCGATCAAACTCGGCTTCGACATCCAGGCCATGGTCGGCTGCCGGGTTCAGGGAGACCTCGAAACGGTCGCTGCCGAGGTCGCTCGCCTTCCCGAAGTCTCTTACCTGGTGATCACCGCTGGTCGTTTCGATCTGCTGGCCGAAATCGTCGCCGAGGACCATGAGCACCTGCTCCGGGTGTTGAGCGGCATCAGATCGATGCCCGGTCTGGAGGTGAGTGAGACGTTCACCTATCTGCGATTGGCCAAGCAGAGTTACGACTGGGGTACCCGATAGACGACTGCACCGTCGATGATCGTGTGGCGAACCCGGGTTTCGCCGATAGGGGTTTCCCGAAACGGGTCTCGATCTAACAGGACGAGGTCAGCTGTCTTTCCTACCTCGATGGTGCCTACCCGGCCCTCGGCTCGGTTCACCCGCGCCGAACCGAGGGTGTAGGCCGTCAAAGCCTCGGCCAGAGCGATGGCTTCACCGGCCAGGAACGGCTCCTGCTCGGGATGGGCGGGGTGCCGCCGCGTTACGGCCACTTCGATCTGCTGCATGACGTCGGGAGGGGAGACCGACCAGTCCGATCCCATTGCCACCACAGCCCCTGCCCTGAGCAGGGAGGCGAACGGGTACTGGCGGACGGCCTGAGCGGGACTCAGAAAAGGAAGGGTGAGGTCGACCATCTGCGGCTCATTGCAGGCCCACAACGGCTGAGCGTTGGCGGCCACCCCGAGTCGGGCGAACCGGTCGAGGTCGCTCGCCTGGATCACCTGGAGATGGGCGATGTGGTGGGTCGGTCCGGAGTGCCCATTCACCGTACGAGCGCCCTCCACGGCGTCAAGAGCGTGGCGTACCGCCCGGTCGCCGATGGCATGGAAGTGACATTGGAACCCCAACCGGTCGAGCAAGATGACGATCCGCCGCAAATCGTCACGATGGATGAAATCGAGACCGGCGTTGGGGGTGACACCGCCCCTGCCATCGAGGTAGGGATCGAGCATGGCAGCGGTGAAGTTCTCAACAATTCCGTCGAGCATGAGCTTGACCGTGGTGGGCCGATAGCGGGGAGCCATGGCCGCGCGCCGGGCCAGCAACTGCTCGACCTGCTCGAGTCCCCGGTCTCGTTCCCACCAGAGTGCCCCGACCGCCGAAGCCACGAGCCCTCCCCGACCGGCCACCGTCAGATAGGCCGCGTCCTGCGCCGGCCGCACATCCGCGTCCTGCCAGCCTGTGATCCCGAACGACAGCAGGTAGTCCTGGCCGCTGAGCAGGGCCTTCTCCCAATCGCCTGCCGTCACCGGCGGCAGGATCCTTTCGATCAGATGCATCGCACCCTCCTGAAGGGTCCCTTGGGGATGGCCGTCGCGATCACGTTCGATCCGACCGTCAGGCGGGTCGGGGGTGGAAGCGCCGATCCCCGCCAGTTGTAGCGCCCGGGAGTTGACCCACGCCCCGTGACCGTCCCGGTTGTAAAGGAACACCGGTCGATCGGATTCGACCGCGTCGAGCAGCGTGGCGGCTGGAGTCCCTCGCTCGAACCACTCCAGGGACCAACCTCCTCCCGTGATCCACTCAAGCGCGGGGTAAGCGGCGGCATAACTTCGCACCGCTTCGACCGCTTCGAGGGCGCTGTTGGCGCCGTAGAGCGAGCAGGTAAAGAGCTTCAGTCCCCCCGTGATCGGGTGAACGTGGGCATCGATGAACCCCGGGGCGAGCAATCCCCCGCCGGCATCCAGGGTCTCAGTGCTCGATCCAACCAGGCGACGTAAGTCGCCATCCCGGCCGACGGCGGAGATCCGGCCCGATTTGATCGCCACCCCGCCGTCGAAGGGCGCGGCAAGACCGGCGGTGAACACCCGGGCGTTGTGAATGACCAGATCGGCCGGCACTTTGGGTGAGACGGTAACCGGGGTAGGCCCGGCAAGCTCGAACCTGCCACCAACAGATGAGTCCGTTGGAGGGCTGGCCACGAGATCCCTCTGGGCACTCCCACCAAGGATGTCTCCGCGTTCGACTTGGCCTACTGGCAAACCGACTGCGGTGGCCGGGTAGCGGGCCCCGGGGGCATCGTGCCTGGTGAGTATCCTCGACGATCATGAGCGAGGGACAAGTGCAGGATTCAGCGGCCTCGATGTGCGAAATCATCGGATGTTCGAGCCCGAGTACCACGACCCGCTGGGTCATGACCGAGAAAGACGGGAGACGACAGATCGAGGTGTGCTGGAAGCACGCCGAAGGCGACGTCGACCCGAGCAGTCTCAAGTAGACACCGGCTTCCAGCTCAAAGAGTCAGAACTGCGTTTGAGGGCAGTGGACCGGTCGGTGCACCGTCGGCGGGTCCGGATGCGGGCCGCATGGATCGGGCTCCCGACCCTCCGCCCGAGCGCGCCGAGAACGGCCGACCCTGATATCGGGCCTAGTTGAGTGGCAGCCAAGGAGGCTCCCGACCAGACGACGTCAGCCCTCCAGCCCGAACGACTCGGAGATTGCTGTCACGCCCTCGGGGTTGCCACTCACGGTAAGCAAGATTTGGTCGTCCGCATCATCGAGGTCCCAGGCCACGAAGCCGCAGCACTCCCATTCGGCCGCCCTCAGATTGCCGAGGTCGTTCCGCGATCTGTCACTGTCGCGGAAGCCGACGGTTGGGTGCTTTGGTGCTTCTGGTCTTTGTGGGCCCGGCAGGGCTCGAACCTGCAACCAACGGATTATGAGTCCGTCGCTCTGACCATTGAGCTACGGGCCCGCTCCTCTTCTGAGAGTCAATTCCCTAGGCGCCGGACTGCAAGCCCACCGACACCGGGGGTAACTCCCCAGTCGTGTGTTCGAGCCTACAGGCCGGCCGAGTCTGACTTCGAGCGATCGGGGCTACCTCGCCCGCCAGATCGGTGCCGGGCGCGAAGCCAACGGAGAACACCAGTCCTCCGGCGCGGGCATCTCAACATCGACTTTGTCCTCTATCGGTGCTTGCCAGAAGGCTCCACGCTGGGCACCATGGCAGACCTTGTGGGTGGGCGCCGGTCCCGGCCGTCGACCTGGCTGACTCTCCTCGCGACTTTGGTCTTGGTCGTCGCCTGCACGCCAAAGCCCACCGCGTCGTCCGGGGCCATCGGCACCACCACGCCTCCGGTAGCCCAACCCGCCAGTCCGGAGACGACGACGGTGGTCCGGTGGCCGACCGTTTCCTGGCAGGTCGAGGCGCCGGAGACCGAGGGCTTCGATTCGGTCAGATTGGCGAGAGGCTTGGAGCAACTCGTCGAGGCAGGCAGCAGGATCCACAGTCTTCTGATCGTTCGGCATGCCGCGTTGGTGGTCGACGCCTACGTGTATCCGTACGATGACTCCGTCTACCACGATCTGGCGTCGGTCACCAAAAGCGTGACCACCACACTCATCGGGATCGCAGCTGATCAGGGGGCCATCGACCTAGACGCTTCGATTCTCTCGTTCTTCCCGGATCGCACGATCGCCAACCCCAGCGATCGCAAAGAACGGATCACGGTGCGGGACCTGGCGAGCATGTCATCTGGCCTGGACTGCACGGCCTTTGGCGGTGAGCGGACGCTGCTGCGGATGTTCGACAGTGTCGACTATGTCCAGTTTGTCCTTGACCTCGGCGTGATAAACGAGCCCGGCACGGCGTTCTCATACTGCAGCCCTGGAATGCACCTGCTGTCGGCGATTCTCACCCAGGCCACCGGGAGGAGCGCGCTCGACTTCGCCCAACAGAACCTCTTCGAGCCGCTGGGCATCACAGACGTGTATTGGTCCGCCGATGCGCAGGGCATCTCGCACGGCTGGGGCGACCTGGCGCTCCATCCACGTGACGCCGCCAAGCTCGGACTTCTCTTCTTGCAGGAGGGACGCTGGGAGGACAGCCAGCTGGTGTCATCGGAGTGGGTCTCGGCCGCGACCACAGCGCAGGTGGCTGCGAACTACGGATACGGCTGGTGGATCTCGCCACCGGGCGAGGACGAGAGCTACTTTCGTGCGGACGGCAACGGGGGCCAACGAATCCTTGTCATCCCATCCCGCGAGTTCGTGCTGGTTTCCACCGGAGGCGGCTTCTCGCTGGACGACTTCACCCCCTTTCTCCTTGCCTCGATCAGCAACGGCTGGAAGCCGTTGCCGCCCAACCCCGCCGGGGTTGAGGAGCTGGACAACGCCCTGGCCGCACTCCACCGGGGACCCGATGCCGAGCCGATGTCTCCGCTCCCGGCCGCGGCAGCGGCCTTGTCCGGGCGGACCATTCTCTTCGATTCGAATGTCGTTGGCTCTCTGCGGCTTGATTTCGATGGTTCGGCACAGGCCACTGTGACCATGGACGTCGAGGGCGAGGAGGAGATCCGGGTGATGAGGGTCGGCCTCGACGGCCGGTTCCGGCCAAGCAGGGAAGGACGGCCCGGCGTGGCGCGCGGCGAGTGGAGCGACGCAACGACTTTCATCATCGACATCGACGAGGGGCCCGGCTTCCACCGCTACCAACTACGCCTCTACTTCGATGGCGACGCGGTGGAGCTCGAGCTGGTGGGCCTTGACGAAGACGTGCTCACAATCACCGGCCGAATAGAGGATTAGCGGCCAACCGTGAGTCCCAGCGACCAATGCCCGGGG
>DATHSX010000269.1:0-4578 GCA_035463935.1 Acidimicrobiia bacterium
GAGCCGCGGCCGGTCGGGTGGGGGGAGCGGTCTGGGCGAGCTGGACATGGAACAAGTACTTGACGGTGTCACGTTTCACCGAATCGACCAGGTCGCTGAACAGGGCGTAGCCCTCTCGCTGGTATTCGACGAGCGGATCGCGCTGGCCCATGGCCCGGAGTCCGATCCCGGCGCGCAGATAGTCCATTTCCGAGAGGTGCTCCCGCCACTTGTTGTCGATGACCGAGAGCATCACCTGGCGCTCCACCTGCCGGAGGACGTCGCCTCCCAGTTCCTGCTCGCGTTCGGCATAGGCTTTTCGCCCCTGCTCGATGGCCGTGTCGATGACCTCCTCGAGGTTGGGCCGCTCGAAATCCTGCGGGGCGAACTGGGCCGGGAAGAACTGGCCCAGCTCTTTGTTGAGCAGCTCCCAGTCCCAATCCGCCGGCGCCATCTCCTCGGTCAAGACCGACTCAACCGTGTCGGTGATCACCCGGTCGATCCACTCGCCCACCAGGTCGTCACCGGAGGCGTCGAGCAATTCCTGACGCCACTCGTAGATCACTTCCCGCTGGCGATTCATGACCTCGTCGTACTTGAGCACGTTCTTGCGGATTTCGAAGTTCTGGGCTTCAACGGTCCGTTGCGCCCTTTCGATCGCCTTGGTCACCATCCCGGCCTCGATGGGGACGTCGTCGGGGATCCGGAGCCGATCCATCACCGAACCCACCCGGTCCCCGGAGAACCGTCGCATCAGGTCGTCGCCGAGTGACAGGTAGAAACGCGACTCGCCGGGGTCGCCCTGGCGACCCGAGCGGCCCCGCAGCTGGTTGTCGATCCGCCGGGATTCGTGTCGCTCGGTCCCGATGACGTAAAGCCCGCCAGCCTCTTTCACCTTCTCCTTGTCCGGGGTGATGTGCTCATGGTATTTCGCCACCAGCTCGGCCAGCCTCGACTCGTAGTCGGAGGCACCGGGAACGACCCCCTGGCGCTTCAGCTCGACCTTGGCCAGGCCCTCGGGGTTGCCGCCGAGCATGATGTCCACTCCCCGACCGGCCATGTTCGTCGCGACCGTGACCGCTCCCGGGCGACCCGCCTGGGCGATGATCTCCGCCTCACGGGCATGGTGCTTGGCGTTCAAGACCTCGTGATTGATGCCGCGTTTGGTGAGAAGCCGGGAGACCCGTTCCGATTTCTCGATGGAAACGGTACCCAGCAGGATGGGCTGGCCGGCCTGGTTGCGATTGACCACATCGTCCACCACGGCATTGAATTTGGCGTCCTCGGTCTTATAGACCAGATCGGGCTGATCGGCCCGGTTCACCGGAGCATTGGTGGGGATGACCAGGACCTCGAGCCCGTAGATCTGGGCCAGCTCGGGAGCCTCGGTTTCGGCGGTGCCGGTCATGCCGGCCAGCTTCTTGTAGAGGCGAAAGTAATTCTGCAGCGTGATGGTGGCCAGCGTCTGGTTCTCCTCTTTGATCCGGACGCCCTCCTTGGCCTCGATCGCCTGATGAAGACCCTCGGAATAGCGCCGACCCTCCAGAACCCGCCCGGTGAACTCATCGACGATCTTGACCTCCCCATTGTCGATGAGGTACTCGACGTCTTTGTGATAGAGCTCTTTGGCGCGAAGCGCCGACTCGAGATGGTGAACGAAATCGACCGCGGCGTGGTCGTAGATGTTCTCGACGCCAAGGATCTCCTCCACCCGGCTCACCCCCTCCTCGGTGGTGATCACCTGGCGTTTGGCCTCGTCCACCTCGTAGTGCTCGTCGCGCCGGAGACGGTCGGCGATACGGGCGAAGTCCCGATACCAGCGGGCGGAGTCGGAAAGCCGGCCGCTGATGATGAGCGGAGTACGGGCTTCATCGATGAGGATGGAGTCGACCTCGTCGACAATGGCATAGGGGTGGCCGCGCTGCACGCGATCGGAGGCGCGCATCGCCATGTTGTCACGGAGATAGTCGAAGCCGAACTCGTTGTTGGTGCCATACGTGATGTCCGCGGCGTAGGCGGGCTGACGCTCGGCCGAGGTCATGCCGGTTTGGATCAATCCAACGACCAGCCCCAGGTTGCGGTGAATCGCACCCATCCACTCGGCGTCCCGAGCAGCCAGGTAGTCGTTGACCGTAACGATGTGAACGCCCGTGCCCGGCAGGGCGTTCAGGTAGGCCGGCATGGTCGATACCAGGGTCTTGCCTTCGCCAGTCTTCATCTCCGCCACCATCCCGCGATGGAGGGTGAGGGCGCCGATCACCTGGACGTCGAAGTGACGCTGGCCCAGGGCTCGCTTGGCCGCCTCCCGCACGGTGGCGAACGCCTCGACGGTCAGGTCATCGAGCGCCTCACCGTTTTCCAGCCGCTGCCGAAACTCGACCGTGCGAGCGGCGAGGTCCTCGTCGCTAATAGCCTCGAGCTCCGGCTCCAGGGCGTTGACCCGGGTGACCGTCTGCTCGAACTCCTTGAGGGTCCGGCCCTCGCCGGCCTTGAGGATCTTGGAAAACAACGACATGCGAGGAACTAATCGTATAGACCCGCCGGAATCAAGAGGCCCTTCGCTCCGGAGCCCACCGCCGCGGCTGGGCGTCCGGCTACCGGCGGTGGACCAGGCCGGCCTGTTCGGCGTATCTGACGGCCTCGTGCCGGGAGCGCATTCCCAGTTTGTCGAGGATGTTGCGCACGTGATTCTTGACGGTGTTCTCGCTGATGAACAACTCCTCGCCGATCTGGCGAGACGTCCGGCCCTCGGCGATCCACTGCAGGATCTCCACCTCCCGCCCGGTCAGGGACGGCCGCCGGGTGGCGGCCAGCTCTCGGTTTCGCAGCAGGTGGGCGACTATCTCGAACAGCTTTCCCCCCATCGCCGGTGAGACCACCGCTCCCCCCGCGATCACATCCTGCATGGCGGAGACCAGTTTGGGAAAGGAGGTGTCCTTGACGATGTACCCGGCGGCCCCCGCCTTGATCGCCGTCAGGAGATCCTCCTCCGACTCGCTCGACGTGAGCAACACCACGCGGGTCTCGGGTGAGGCGTCGATGATCTTGTCGACCACCTCGAGGCCAGAAATACCAGGCATGAGCACGTCCAGCACCACCAGCTTGGGCCGGTGGCGACGGGCCTCTGAAATCGCCGCCAGGCCGTCCTGAGCGGTGGCCACCACCTCGAAACCCTGTTCCTTCAACGCCGCCGACAGCCCCGCCTGGAAGAGCGGGGCGTCATCGACGACGAGGACGGTGGGGCTCTTCACGCCGGCTCGATCAGCCCCAACCGGCCATCGCGGCGACGGTACAAGACACTCTGGCTGCCGGAACTGGCGTTGAGAAAGAAATAGAAATCATGCCCTAGTAGCTCCATCTGAAGTACTGCTTCTTCAACGGTCATCGGCTTCATGACGAATTGCTTGATACGAACTATTTCGTTCGATGGTTCGGGCGGGGAGGTCTCCGGGCCGTTTTCGGCCTTGGAATTGGGACGCCGGTGCCGATCGATCAGCCGTTCCTTGAGCTTCTTTAGTTGGAGATTGAGCCGGTCCACCGCCGAATCGGCCGCCGCTTCCGGGGTCGAAGCGGCCGAGACCACCCGCAGCACCTGACCGGCGGCGGTGGTCGTGACCTCCAAGCGATACCGTTCCGCCGCCAACCTGGGGTTGTGCTCCTCGGAGACTTCGACGTC
Organism: Acidimicrobiia bacterium; assembly: GCA_035463935.1. Taxonomy (GTDB): domain Bacteria; phylum Actinomycetota; class Acidimicrobiia; order Spongiisociales; family ZC4RG35; genus DATEEG01. The sequence goes on from DATHSX010000269.1 coordinate 3,656, forward strand.
GATATCGCCGACGCGCTGCTCGAAAACCCGAGCGGCCCGTCCCAATTTGTCGATTACCACATTCCGGACGGCGGCGTCCAGCGCGGTGTTTCGGGTGTGCACCCGAACTTCCATATTCCCTCCTCATCTGGCCCGAGAGGCCATCACCTGTCCCCCCGCGGAGACTAGTCACTACCGGCGTTGGTGGCCGTGACGGCCAGCACGGTCCCTATTCCGAAATTCAACTCGATCGAGCGCTGGGCGCTCGCGATCGTTCCTCCCGTCGTTACCACGTCATCAATCAGGACCAGCGGACCCTCGCGTCGCCGCGACGGCCATCCGCGGCCGCAGGCAAAGAACATCGGCGGATTCCGTTGGGCTCTTGACACCCGGGCCTGCGCCGACGCGAGGAAGGGCGCCCGAAGCAAGTGAACCACCGGACAACCGGTGGCCGCAGCCAGCATATCGCCCAGGGTGGGGGCGGGGTCGATGCCGTACCGCAACCGCCGCCAACCCGGTCGCGGGAGGGGAACCAGCGTCGCTCCCTCCGGAATCAGGGGCGTCATGGCAGCCGCCAGCACGCGGCCCGCCGGCTCGATTCCCCGGTACTTGAAGTTGTGCACCAAGGCCCGGGCCGTCCCGCGGTGGAGATACGCCGACCGGACCCGGAGGCCGCCGGCCAGCAACCGGTCCGGCGATGGGCTCAATGCGCTTCGGCAGGCCGGACACAGCAACCCGGGGGCACCACGTCGACAGGCCAAGCAGACCACATGAGGAAGGTACGAGTCGGCAAGGACAAGTCCGACCCGCTGATCGCCATCCGCTAACCGCTCTCCGCAGAACCAGGGCTGACGATTGCCGGTCGTCGTTCACGTGCCTTCTCGCCAGCCGGCCAGGTATGCCGGTTGTTCCTCGGTCAGTTCCTCCAGTCCGGCTCCCAGCGC
>DATHSX010000270.1:0-5265 GCA_035463935.1 Acidimicrobiia bacterium
GACCGAACGGTGGCCGCCGCGGCAGCGAACTCGGCGGCATCGGCCTCGCCCCGGTAGACCCGGAGAAACCACTCGCGCCGGCTCTGGCGTACCGCGATTGCGAAAGGCCAATAATCGGCGGCCGAAACCAGATGGATGGTGGCCCGCATGAGAGTCCCCTGCACCACCGCCCTCTGCTCCAGCGCCCGGGTCAGGGTCGGGCGAAGGAACCCGGACATCCGGGACCACAGCCCGACGTACATCGAGGGAGCGTATTGCGCCTGGAGACCGCCGATCTGTTCCAAGACGCGGGGAATCGAAGCATCCGAGCGCCGCCAGAGGTGCTGGCGGGCCAGCAACGCCCGGTTCAGCTCACGAGTGCTTAGAACCCGCATGGGATAACGGTCGAAGGCGGAAGTCGGAGCTGGACTGGTCGGCTTTCGCCAGATCTTCCCCCGGTGAGTAAAGCGCCCAAGGAACCTTCCGGCTCGACTCCCGCACTTCCCCGAACGGTCACCTTACCGGTCCGCACCTTGGGCGCTGACTTGACGGACGGTACGGGTTGGGAAGGGGGGCGTCAACGATGTCGATCATGCCCTAGTTTCGCGAAGTCGATACGAGAACCGGCCTAAGTGGCTCTAGTTGGCTGCGAAATCGCTCGACCAGAGTCGATCTGGGCCGCTTTTCCCCAGTTTCCACAGGTTTCCACAGGGGGTTGTGCACAAGGGGATGTTGGCAACTTTCTACCGCGTATTTTCGCGTTGGTTGCCCTCGGGAGGGGTACCCGGTTTGTCAGCTTCATCGGCCCGCCAGGACGCCGCGATAGAGCTCCAGGTAGCGGCGGACGGTGGCGTCCCATGAAAATCGCTTCGACCAAACCGCCGCCGCCTCGCCCATCTTCTGGGCCAGATCCGGGTCCGACAGCAGTCGCTCGGTGGCCTCGGCGTAGTCGGCCGGATCCCACCCGTCGACCAGGATCCCGGTCACGCCATCATCGATCACATACTGCAGGCCCCCGGTGCGCGCCGCCACGACCGGAATGGCGCAAGCCTGGGCTTCGGCCGCGACGAGACCGAAGCTTTCGGCCCGCGAGGGCACCAGCACCACATCTGCCGCCCGGTAGAGGTCGGCCAGCAGCCCATGGGGAACCGGTCCATGGAAGCGGACCCGGCTCGCCACCCCCAACCTGAGCACCCGGCGGCGTAAAGCGGCCAACTCCTGATCTCCGTGGGGGCCCGAGGGACCTCCCACCACGAGCAGGGTGCAGTCGGGGTAGGCCCGCTGGATCCGGGCAAAAGCCTCGACCGCCACATCAACTCCTTTCAGAGGCTGGACCCTCCCCACGAAGAGCACGACTGGTCCGGGACCTAGCCCGAGCCGGCGGCGAGCGCTGCTGCGGGCCCCGGGCCGGAATACCCGATGATCAACGCCTGGGGGAGAGGTGCAGAGGCGGCTCGGGTCCGCTCCGTAATGGGCCATCAGCTCCTCGGCTTCGGCGGGCGTGGACGCCATGACGCAGTCGGAGCCTTCGATCACCTCATGCTCGGCGGCGATCCGGAGAAGACTCTCGGGCGGATCGTCGGGGCGCCGGCTGTCGTCCTTGACCCGACCCAGCGTGTGGAATGAGTTGGCGAGGGGTATCCCTAGAGCCCGTTTAACCAGAAGCCCTGCCCATCCCGACAGCCAGTAGTGGGAGTGGAGGATGTCGGGAGGGTCGTCCTGGAGCCAGGCGATGACTCCCCTGGCAAAAGTGCGGACATAGCGGGGTTGGGAGGCCACCGCCAGCGGGTGAACCGGACCCGCATCCAGATGGATCACCCGGTAGCGGGGGACGACCTCTGTCACCCGGGGATCGTCGGGGTCGTGGCGGCGGGTGAACACGTCCACCTCCACTCCGCGAGCGGCCATGGTCCGGGCCAACTGGTCGATATACACGTTCATCCCTCCGGCATCGCCCGAGCCCGGCTGCAGCAACGGCGAGGTGTGCATGGAGAGGTAGGCAACCCGCTTGATTAGCACGACGCCTCCACCCGGTAGAGGCGCCGGGGCTCCGCCCCCAGCCGGGACTTGTAGCTCTCGTCACCCTTGAGGAAGTCGAACCGGCCCCACCCGGCGGCGATACCCGCCTCGATCATGGTCGACAACAGCACCTGGCCCGGGGAAGCCGGGTGGAGGTCGGGGTCGTAACTCGAGTTGTAAAGGTAGTAGTCCTGCTGGTCGGTCCATCCAAAGAGACAGGCCGTGGCCCGGCCATCGTGCTCGAGCAGATCGACTCTCCATCCCGGTTGACGGGCCAGCTGCGCAAAGAATGTGCGGCGATCGCCCGTCATGAAGGTGCCTTTTTCGCCGCCTGCCGCTCGATGCAGGCGCACGAACTCGTCGAACCCGAAACCCGTCCCGGTATGGGTGCTGTGGATCACCGGTCCGACCTGTTGCTCGTAGCGCCGCCGCTTCCGCCGCAGCTCATGGCGCTCCTTCTTCCCCACGAGCTGCTGGTAGCCGTCGAAGGTCGGGGGGAGCCGTAGCACCATCGCGGTGGCATGCTCGGTCACCTTCACCTCGAAGCCGGCGTCACCGATAGCGGCGGCCAGGGGATTGGCGGCCTCGGCGGGCAACGAGTCGAGGTCGAAGACGGCCCCCGGGCCGGCGCGCACGAACAGCTCGCTGACCAATCCGGTCAAATCCGAGCCGAGCGGGCTGTGGTAATCGGTGAGGTCGGCGTCACCGACGAATTGGATCGCCGTCCCTGACCTCATCAGAGGGAGGGTGGCGTTGTCGTCGGACATCACCAGCAGGTCATTGTCCTGGCCAAATGCATCCCACCAGGCCGAAAGGAATCCTCGCTGCGGGAAGGGCCCGACCGCCATTCCCAGAGCCGGAAGCAGAAAAGCCTCGGCGGGAAACCCGGTGGTCGTCATTCCCAACGCAACTCCAAACGAGACTCGAACCTTCCCACCTCTCGGCCCCCTCCCCATATCACCGGCCGGGCGAGAGACGACAGCCGCTGGAGGGCGGTGGGGTGCAGGGCCCCAAGCTGTTCGAGGGTGGCGATCGCGGCCATGCCCGCCACAACCGCGGATCCGTCCCACACCTTGACGGCTATTCCGTAACGGCCGTGGACTGCGACCCCGATGACCCCGCCGGCGCCCCGTTTGGCCACCGCGTAGAGGTTGGTGGCGATCGCCGCGTCGGCATGGGCGGATCCGGAAACCAGCGCGGGATAGGCATGCATCGCCCGAAAGATCGGCTCGAGGTCGGAAGCGACGGCCAGCCGGGCAAAGGCCCGCGCCATGTGAAGAGCGGTGGTGGCAAACACCGGGGCTCCGCACCCATCTACCCCGAGCGGAGTAACCGGGCCCGCCAGCTCCTCGAGGTAGGCCGCGATCCGGCGCTGAAGGGGATGGTCGGGCTCGAGGTAGCTCGCCACGTCCCAGCCCGAGGCGGCCGTAGCCGCCAGCATGGCGGCGTGCTTGCCCGAGCAGTTGTGCCAGATCCGGCGGGGCGCGGTCGCTCCCCCGCCGATCAACCGGTGACTGGCCGCTTGCCCCAGTGGCCACGCCGGGGGGCATTGCAGGTGGTCCTCGTTCAGGCCTGCCCGGGCGAGAATCTGACGCACCAGAGCCACATGGACCGGCTCACCGTCGTGACTCGCACAGGCCAGCACCAACTCCTCGGCCACCATTCCGGCTCCCCATTGTTGTGAAACGGCCGCCTGGAAGGGCTTGGCGCTCGACCGAAAGTAGAACGGCCGGGTCAGCTCGCCCGCGCCAGCCACCAGGTTCCCATCGGGGTCCACCACCGCCACCGAGCCCTGATGAACGGTCTCCACCAGGCCCGAGCGGACCTGTTCCGCTAGCACGGTGGAGCTAGGAGGATCGCAGGGCGGGATCGCCCAGGTCGCTCTTGTAACGGGCGATCACCTCGGCCTGGAGCCGATCGAGCGCCGCCTGCACCTCCTGGCGCACCGCCGAGATCTCACCCTCCAACTCGGCAAGTTCGCTCGATGCCTCGACCAGGTCTTGCTCGGAGAGTTCGGGCAACCGGATCATGAGGTCGTTACCCAGGATGCGATCGAGGTGACGCCGGCCCTTTACCGGGAGCTCCGGCAAATCGGTTGACAGGTGCCGGGCCCGGGACCCCGCGCTGCGTTCGGGGCCCGTCAGGATCTCGGGCAAGGCATCGATGAGGCTGCGGTCCTCCTCACCCCGTCGTCGGCGCTGCTCGAACGCCAGTACATCCATGCGACCGTGGAGAAGACGGCGATAGTAGGAGAGCTCGGTCTCGACCTCCTCGGCCAGGTCGCGGCGCGCCCGCAGCTCGTCCAGGCTGAGAGAGGGCAGATCGACCGCGAACTCAGGCTCCCGAACTTGATCGATTCTGCGCCGTTCTGGCTGGTCGGGATTGGAATCCACGAGCACGAGGTTACCGGCAGGCGGCGACGAGGGTTGGATAAGGGTTGACCGCCGGTGCCCCCCGGCCCCCGGGATGGATTTCGAAGTGGAGGTGCGGGGCGCCACCAGAAGCGTTGCCGGAGTCGCCGTTGTAGCCGACGACGTCGCCGGTGGCGACCCGGCTCCCGCTGCCAATGTTGACGCTCGACAGGTGGGCGTAGTAGTAGGCGACGCCGTAGTCGGCCACCAGCCACACGGTCCTTCCCCCCAATCCGGAGTTGCCGGCGTACACGGTGCCGCTGGCTGAGGCGTACAGGGGAGCCCCGTACGGTCCCATCATGTCGGTTCCTTTGTGACGCCTACCGCCCGAGCGCGGGCTTCCCCACGAATCGATGAAGGACGAGCCGGGGAAAGGGCAGCGAAAGCCGGGGGTGGCGGCCGCCGATACACCGCCCGCGCCTCCCCCCCGGGCGGCGGCCGCCCGGGCCACTTCGATCTCATAGCGTTTCTGGAGATCCCGGCACTGACCCGAAAGCTTCTCCCAGGCAGCCTGATCGGCCATCATCGCCGCCTCCTGGAGATCCTTGGCCGCCAGTCGCTCTGCCTCGACCGCCCTCAAATCCTGTTCAAGAACCACCAGCTGATCCGCCAGCCCGCTCAGTTCCCCTTGCAAGGCAGCGAGATCCCCGGCCGCGTCCCGTTCGTCGTCGGCGGCGGCGGTCAGGAACTCGGTGCTGGTGATCACCTGGTCGAGAGAGGAGGCCAGGAAGAAGAGGGCGGGGTTGGCGGTGCCGCCGCTCATGTAGGCCTCAACCGCTTGTTGCTCGAACCGGCGGCGGGCCGTCTCCATGTCCCGCTGGCGGATCTGCAGGGTCTCCGAAGTTCGGCCCTGGCG
>DATHSX010000271.1:0-3937 GCA_035463935.1 Acidimicrobiia bacterium
ATCTCGTACGAGAACCCCGAGCATCCGCCGGCTCGAACCGCCACCCGAAGTGCGAGACTGGGTTCGCCTTCGGCTGCGATCAACTCCGCCACCTTCTCGGCGGCGGTGTCGGTCAGGGCCACCACCGGGGTGGGGCGAGAAGACTTGATTGTGAGCGACATTGTTCTCAGTCTAACCGCGGTCGGGGACGAGGCTATTCCAGGTCGGCGGCCAGTAATGCGCAACCGGCGGCTGCTACCGGTTACGAGCTACTGAGGGCCACCCGGTACCCTTTTCGTAGTGGCCACCATCGAGGACATCTATCAGGCTTTGCGGGGAGTCATTGATCCCGAGCTGGGCGGCAACGTCGTCGAGCTGGGGATGGTCGGTTCCGTCAACCTCGACGTCAGCGGAGTGGCCCAGATCGGACTAGCCCTGACCATTGCCGAATGCCCCATGCGCGGCCACCTCGAAGGCGAGACAGCCCGGCGGATCGGGTCCCTCCCCGGAGTCAGCGGCGTCCAGGTCCACACCACGGCCATGCGCAAGGAGCAGCGGGCGGCTCTCATGGAAACGGCTCGGTTCCGGGCCCGGGAGAACGCCGCCCCCACCCGGGTACACCCCACAACCAGGGTGGTGGCCGTCAGCTCCGGTAAGGGCGGCGTGGGCAAATCGACCGTGAGCGTGAACCTGGCGGTCGCCCTGGCCGCTTTGGGCTTTCGGGTGGGGTTGCTCGACGCCGACATTTGGGGTTTTTCGATTCCGCGCATGCTGGGCAGCGAGGCGCGGCTGGAGGCCAACGACGACAGCCGACTGATCGTCCCCGCCGACGTCGATGGGATCAAGCTGGTCTCGACGGGCCTGATAATCGAGTCGGAGGAGACGGCTCTGATGTGGCGGGGCCTGATGCTCTCCAAGGCTCTCGAGCAGTTCCTCAATCAGGTGGAGTGGGGTGAACTCGACTACTTGGTCATCGACATGCCCCCGGGAACTGGAGATATCCAGATGGCCCTCGCCCGCTTGCTGCCACAAGCCGAGATGGTGGTGGTGACCACCCCCCAGAAGGCCGCTCAGAAGGTGGCCATCAGGGTGGCCGACATGGCCCGCCGTTCCCATATGCCGCTGGTCGGTGTGATCGAGAACATGTCGTCGTTCGTTTGCGACCATGGTCGGGAGTACGCGCTCTTCGGGGAAGGTGGCGGCGATGAGCTGGCCGCTTCCCTGAGCCTTCCCCTCCTTTCCCGGGTGCCGCTCGACCCGGGTGTCGTCCGGGGCGGGGACGAAGGGTCGCCGATCACCCGGACCGACCCCGATTCTCCGGCCGCTCGCGCCTTCCGGGGGGCTGCCTCCCGCTTGGTCGAACTGCTTCCCCCCGTCGCCCTCGAGAACTGCACCGGCCGCATCGCCAAGCTGATCGAGCAGCTCGCGGCCTCGGGAGAGACCGCCGAACCGGTCGTGACGGCGAGGGCGACCGGGACCGAGAACCTCCTTCCCCTCGGGGACTAGTCACAAGGCGTGTTCTTGAAACAGGGCGTGGCCCGGACCCTCGCTTAGCCGATGATATGGGGGAACGTGCCCGGGACAGGTCAGCCAGGTGGGAGGCTGCGGCCGCAAGGTTGAGCTGGGAGGCAGCAGGGGATCTGGATGACAAGCCTATGACCGGCTTCGGGGTTCCGGCTCCCCCAACGGAGCCCCGACCACACGAGGGCCTGTATCCCCCACAGGCCCTCGTGGCTTGAAGGGGACCAGCAGCTGCACACGGCTGCCCTCGATTCGCACGCTTCCCTCCTTCGCCAGCTTCTCCAGATGGGCCAGCACGGACCGGGTGGCCAGCGGGTGAAGCGAACGATCCACATCGTCGTATACCACCTCGACGATCCCCTCTATGGTGGCCGCCCCGCCGCCGAGCGCGGCGAGGATCTCGCGTTCTCGCTGGAGGCGGTGCGCCAGATACCAGGACACCACCTCCTGGGGGCGATCCATTTCCTCTCCGTGGCCGGGGTAAAGGCGATCGAGGTCGAGCGTCCGTAGCCGCTCCAGCGACTCGAGATACCTGCTCAGGTCCTCGATCATCACCGAAGAGCCTCCCATGATGTGATCACCCGTGAACAACGCCCGTTCGGCCAGAAAGCACAGGTGATCGCTGGAATGCCCCGGCGTATGGATAACCCGCACTTCGGTCTCGCCTACGGTCAGCCGCGAACCTGCCCCGATCAGTAGATCCGGCTCGAATTGCGGTCCCGGCTCGTACCCATAGACGGGCGCCGGGACCTCGCGGGCGAGCAGGTTGGCCAGGGGGGCATGGTCGGGATGGGTATGGGTGACCATGATCGCCTTGACCGAATGGCCCCGCAGGGCCGTGATGATTGCCGCCAGGTGCCGGGCCAGCACCGGACCCGGGTCGATGACCAGCACCTCCCCGGCCGACTCCAGCAGCCAGGTGTTGGTCCCGGAGCCGGTGAAGAGGCCCGGGTTCGGTGCCAGAATTCGCTCAATTCGCATGGTTCACGCCGGGAGGTCGACGGGTATCAGCGAACCATCGGCGGCAACCATGGGCGAGATGGGGTCCGGGCGAGCTGTCGCGGCGGCCGCCATCGCCTTCTCCGGAGTCGCAAAGCGCGCCAGCCACCGGAGGTGGGCGAGGGTGGGCAGCACCAGGCGCCATTGCTGCGCCTGATGCGCCGCCAGAGCAGCCGCCGGGGTGACAAAGGCAGCCTCCTCTATCTCTCCCGCCGCCGGCGTCACCGGCACCACCACCGGTATGGGCGCCAGGTAGAAGTAGGTGTCGAACCGGCGGGGATAGAGGGCCGGGGTGATCCATCGGGAAACGAAATGAAGCCCCCCTGCCGCCAGGACCAACCCGACCTCCTCGGTGAGTTCCCGGACCGCCGCCCACTGGAACGCAATGGACGGTTCCGAGTCGCCTTCCGAAGTCGACCCATCCAACGGGTCGACCACCCCGCCCGGAAACACCCAGGCGTCACCGAACATCCCGCCGGGGGGCCGGCGCACCATGAGAACCACCATGCCGGTGACTCCCGGCGCGGCAACCATGATCGTGGCCGCCGGGACCGGCACCACCGGGTCCGGCGGAGAGATCAAGGGGCGCTTGTCAGCCGACGGCAGAGACCTCGCGTCGCTCCAATTCGGTCAAACCACCCCAGATCCCGAAGGGCTCACGGATCCCGATGGCGTACTGGGCACAGGGCTGTCGCACCGGGCAGACCTGGCAGATGGCCTTGGCGCGCTCCTCTCGGCGCTCTCGCTCATCTTTTCGTTCAAAGGTCGACGGGGGGAAGAACAGGTGGGCATGATTGCCACGGCAAAGCGCCCGCAGCTGCCACTCATCCGACAACCTCACAGGGTCTCCCTTTCTGGTCGACAAGGAGCGGAAGGTACCCAGGCCTGGGAGGATCCGCCAGGGAAATTCTGGAACGAGTTAGATCAATTTTCGCGGTCTGGCTCGACCTCGACTGCCCAGCCGCTGACGGCGACGACGGCCACCGGGGATCCGGCCTTGATGCCGGCCTCCCGATGAGATGATGCCGGCCAACGAGCGCCGTCGATCTCGACCACGCCCTCAGGTGCGAAGTCGACCAGGGCCAGGCCCTTCCGGCCGATCAGGCTGGTGCGCCCGATGGTCTGGGTGGAGAATCGGGCGCGACCGACGGTGGGTATGGCCAGGAGATAGAAGAACATCACCGCCGCCACCGACAAGACGACACCGGCCAGACCTGGTCTGATTTGAGGCGCCCCCTCCGTGAAGCTGAGCCCGGACCAGGTGAGAAGACCCGCCCCCAGCAGGTTGAGACCAAAGAGCCCGCCCCGCTGGTATCCCACCGTCAGCAGGCCGATGGCGCCGGCCGTTCCGGCCACCGCCCACCATCGCACCGGCAGCGTGGCCAGCCCGTAACCGGCCAGGAACAAGGAAATGGCTGCCACCGCGGCCGCCAGTCCC
>DATHSX010000272.1:0-1506 GCA_035463935.1 Acidimicrobiia bacterium
CCATGGCGCGGCTCTGGCGCTGCATGTCGATCAGAAGATCGTCGAGGGGGCGAGAGTCGGGGACGATGAGTGCCGGCTTGGCCACGTGCCCCACCGGGGTGATCGAACGGCGTTCGGGCGTGACCTTGAAGGAGTCCTTGACGTGGACTACCCCGACGACTTCGTCGAGATCCTCGCCGTACACCGGGAACCGCGAGTGGCCGGTCTCCTGGGCCAGGCGGCGGAGGTCGGAAACCGAGTTGTGCCTGGAGAGGGCATCGACCGCGACCCTGGGCACCATGACGTCGGAGGCGACCTTCTCGGTGAAGGTGATCGCCCTGGTCAGGAGCGAGAGTTCCGCGTCGTCAAGCTCACCTTCTTCGCCAGATGAGCGGATCATCAGTTCCAGCTCTTCGAGCGACCGCACCCCGGCCAGATCCTCCCGCGGCTCAATCCCGATCTGGCGGACCGTCCAGTTGGCGGCGTGGTTGAGGAAGAGGATGACCGGCCGCAGTAAACGGTTGATCCATGACATGGGCACGGCGATCAGAACTGCAGTGCCGAAGGGTTTGGCGATCGCAAAGTTCTTGGGGACGAGTTCGCCCAGGAGCATCGAGGCGACGTTGGCCACGAACAAGGCCAGGCCGACGGCCACGACCGGCTGATCGGTCACTCCTTCCCATCCGATCCGCCCGAGCAGCGGCTCGAAGATCCCGGCCAGGGCCGGCTCGGCGAGGGCGCCGGTCAGCAAGGAGGTCAGAGTGATGCCGAGCTGCGCCCCGGACAGTTCGAAGGTCAGCTGACGCAAGGAGCGGTCGACGGCCGCCGCCCGCTTTTCCCCTTCCCCGGCGAGCCGCTTCACCCGGCTGCGATCGACCGCGACCAGCGCGAATTCGCCAGCGACGAAGAAGGCGGTGAGGAGGACGAGTATCGCTACGGCCAGAAGGCCGGCGCCGGTACTAATAGATCTGCTCCCGAGGGGGCACGGTGGCCCGGGAGATTACCCGGCTTTGTTGAGGGCGTTGGCGAAGGCCTCAGCCGATCCTTCCACCACGTCGGTGTTGACCGAGTGACCCGCGAAGGTCCGGTCGCCGACCCTCACCACCACGTTGACCTCGGCCATGGCATCCGCTCCCGAGGTCACCGGCACCACCCGATAGTCGATCAACCTGGCTTCGCTGGCGAAGGCCAACCGTAACGCCGCGAAGGTGGCATGCACCATGCCGTCGCCCTGTCCGGAGAAGAGCTGTTCCACCCCATCCTTGATGACCCGGACGGTGGCGGTGGGCGTGACCTCGTTGCCGCCGGCCACATGCAGGCCGACCAGCCTGACCTTCTCGCTCGGCTCGCCTGTCTGGTCTTCGACAATGGCGCGGATCTCGTCCTCGCCGATCTGCACCTTGCGATCGGCGAGCTGCTTGAAGCGGTGGAAGGCGCGGGCGAACGTGTGATCCTCGAGGACGATGCCCATCTTGTCGAGGGCGTCGGCGAAACCTGCTCGGCCGGAGTGCTTGCCGAGCACGATCT
>DATHSX010000273.1:0-1947 GCA_035463935.1 Acidimicrobiia bacterium
TGTTCTTTCTGCGCGGCGAGCCGGTGCTGTTCGCGCAGAGCTACAACCATGTCCCCAACGCGGCAATCGTCTCGCAGCTCACCGACGTGAGGTGGGGCGGGACCGACTCGGGGCAGACACTGGGCGAGGAACTGGGACGGAGGGGGACCCGCGCGGTCGGGGTGGTGGGGATGATGCCGTACCAACACTACGACCGGATGAGGGCGACCCTCCCGGGCGCTACCTACAAGGACGTCACGGCCGGCTTCCGGCTATTGCGGACCATCAAGAGCCCCGAGGAGATCGCCTGGCTCAGGCGGGGCGCGGAATACACGGACGCTGCGCTCACCGCCCTGGCCGCAGGCCTTCGTCCGGGGCTGGTCGAGTACGAACTGGCCGAGATGATCGAGCGCTCCTACCTGGCCAGGGGTGGGCTCACTACCTTCTATTACCTGTCCTCGACGCCGATGGCGCGGCCCGACCGCTGCGTTCCGTCGCAGGTGTTGTCCAGCCGCGTCCTGGAGGCCGGAGACGTCGTTGCCTGCGAGATCTCCGCTGCCTACGGCGGATACGCCGGCCAGGGGCTCCGCACCTACACCGTGGCTTCCGAACCCACTCCTCTGATCTCGGACCTGCACGCCGTGGCCGAGACCGTGTACCACTCGGTGAGGTCGGCCATCCGTCCAGGTGCCACCAATGAGGATGTGTGGGCCGCCTCCGATCTGATCGATGGTTCCGGATACACCATCAGAGACGCCCTGCTCCACGGTTTTGGCATCGGTCTGCTGCCTCCGAGCATCCGCACCCGACAGACCACCCAGGATGAGTCAGCCTGGGTCTTCGAGGAGAATCAGACCATCGTCATCCAGCCCAATGTCATCACGCTGGACGAAACGGCCGGGGTCCAAACCGGCGATCTATGCGTGGTCACCGCCACCGGTTGCGAGAGTCTGCACCGGTTCCCGCTGCAATTGGTCCGGTCTGGCTGATCTCAGTCGCTGGTTGCGCTGTCGCCTACAACCAACCCTGCGCTGACAGCGTCGATTGCCGCCTGTAGTTGCCCCTGACTGGACGCGAGGGTCTTGAGCCAGCGCTGGCCACCGAAGGTGAACCCGATCCAGTAACCCAACTCGACCAATTCGGGTTCGGTGAATTCGGCTCGGAGTTCCCGCCACATGGCCTCGTCGGCGGTGGATGGGTCCCACATGATGGCGTCGGCATATCGAAGCGCAAGCTTCTGGCGGTGGGTGTATTCACCCGAGGCTTGATAGTTGAACAACCGATCCAAACGATCGCGATCGACCATCAGCTCCCGGGCGGTTCCCTGATTGGAGCAATAGGTGCAATCACCAGCGAGCGCGATATAGGCCCGGAGCAGTTCCTTGAGGTCGAAATCCAGGACGCCTTCGTGGTAGACCCACTGACGGGACATCGTGAACGATCTCATAACCCCCGGGGCGTGCGCCCTGATGGCCTGGAACTCGGGGCCCGGCTTGCCGCGTTCGATAGCCGATTCCAGCCATTCCCGACACTCCGGATCCTCGATCGCCGAGGGCAGCTTGAACGAGATGTTGGCCATTTACGCCCTCCCGGGGTGGTCGCCGCGGTTTGTGGCAATCGATTGTATCCAGTAGGAACACTGAGTATGGTGGCGCCACGCCAGGGCATCAGGGTTTGAGAAACAGAGTCACTCTCAAGGATGTCGCCTATCAGGCGGGCGTCCACATGTCCACGGCGTCGCGGGCCCTCAACCCGAGGACGCGAGCGATCGTCAACCCGGAAACGGTCGAGCGGGTGCTGGCGGTGGCCGCCGACCTCAAGTATCGGCCCAATCCCCTCGCCCGCGGGCTTCGCACCAACCAGACGATGTCGGTCGGGATGATCATTCCCGATATCGAGAATCCGCTCTTCGGTTCGATCATCGCCGGTGTCGAACAGCGACTGGGGGCGGCGGGCTACTCCCTTTTG
>DATHSX010000274.1:0-2896 GCA_035463935.1 Acidimicrobiia bacterium
TGGGTGACGTCAACAGCAAGCGCGGCAGGGTGCTGGGCATCGATTCGGATGGCAACAGCCGGGTGGTCGACGCCGAGATTCCCATGGCCGAAGTCCAGCGGTACGCGGCTGATCTCCGCTCCATGACAAGTGGCCGAGGCACCTTCGAGATCCGTTTCGATCATTACGCCGAGGTCCCTAACCAGGAGGCGCAAAAGGTGATCGCCGCTTCGCAGAAGCAGAACGACTGAAAGGGAGAGGCATGGCAGACGCAACGCTCCAGCTCGGTGACCGGGAAATGGCCTTGCCGCTCGTCAGCGGAACCGAGGACGAGGCCGGCCTCGATATCAGCCATCTCAAGTCCGAATTGGGACTGTTCACCCTGGACCGGGGGTTTGGCAACACCGCCGAGGGCCAAAGCGCGGTGAGCTATATCGACGGGGACGCCGGCATCCTGCGTTATCGGGGTTATCCGATAGAGCAGCTAGCCGAACAGGCCTCGTTCTTGGAGGTTGCCTTTCTTCTCATCTTCGGGAGGCTGCCGGATAAGAAGGAATTGACCGAGTTCGAGGACTCCATCACCCGCCACACTCTGCTGCGGGAGGACATGAAGCACCTGTTCGAGGCCTTCCCGCACAGCGCCCACCCGATGCAGATACTCGCTTCGGCGACCTCGGCGCTCGCCACCTATTACCCGGACGCCCTCAATCCCAAGGACCCGATGGCGGTCGACATCTCGATCCGTCGCCTGATCGCCAAGCTTCCGACCATGATCGCCTGGCTTTACAAGTACCGGATGTATCAGCCTTATGTGTATCCACGGAACGATCTCGACTACGCGGGCAACTTCCTCCACATGGTCTTCTCCATCCCGGCCGAGCCCTATATCCCCGATCCCGTGGTGGCGGGAGCGCTCAACGTCCTCCTGATACTCCATGCCGACCACGGCCAAAACTGTTCGGCGACGGCGGTGCGCCTGGTCGGATCGGGTGAGGCCAACATCTTCAGCTCCGTGGCGGCCGGAGTCCATGCCCTCTCCGGCCCGCTCCACGGCGGTGCCAACCAGCAGGTCCTAGAGATGCTCGAGGAGATGGCGGCCGCCGGAGGGGACACGTCTCACTTCATCGCCCGGGCCAAGGACAAGAACGACCCGTTCCGTCTGATGGGTTTCGGCCACCGGATCTACAAGAACTTCGACCCCCGGGCCCGGATCATCAAGCAGGCTGCCACCGATGTGCTCGCCAAGCTGGGAATCGACGATCCGCTCCTCGAGATCGCCATGGAACTCGAGCAGGTGGCGCTGTCCGACGACTACTTCATCGAACGCAAGCTCTACCCCAACGTCGACTTCTACTCAGGGATCATCTATCGTGCGCTCGGCTTCCCCACCGAGATGTTCACGGTGCTGTTCGCTCTGGGCCGGCTGCCGGGCTGGCTGGCGCAATGGAAAGAGGGAGTCGAGGATCCCGGGACCCGCATCTACCGACCGCAGCAGGTCTATGTCGGTGAGAGGCTCAGGGAGTATGTCCCCATCGGGAATCGTTAGGCGCGACCCGCTACCCCCCAGGCGACAGATTCTCCACGAAGGGCTGGTCAGTCTGCTCGCCGCTCACCCCGTCGAGGACGATCAAGGCCCGCCGCGAGGGGGGTTCGCCCGGGTCGTAGACGACGACGTGCCAGCGCGGTCGAGAGCGCCAGCCGTGGAAGGTGACCGCGGCGGAGGCGTGGCCAATCGGGAAGGGTGCTTCCGCCGCCGCCTTGGTCAGAGCCCCCTCGGCCTCGATCGCTAACGGCCAGGCGGCCCCGAAGTTCCACGCCGCCAACAACAATCCCACCGCCACCGAAACCCATCGACCGGTTGTGCCCGGTAGGGCCAGCGCCGACGTCATTGCCAGCCCCAGATAGATGAGACCGGCGATCCGACGCCGCCGGGGGTCAGGAAACCGGTAGGGGCCTACCGCCGCCGAGTCGAGGTCCTCGGGCACTTGCTGGTCCCGGGCGACGTCCTCGGGGATGTGAATGCCGTCCATCAGACGGAAGGCGCCCGGCGGGGGGCGGATGAGTCAGGAATCTGCGCGGCCTTGGCCAGTTCCTCGACCGCTTCCGAAAGGGGTACACCGCGGCGCTCGTGCTCCTCGCCGTACCGCCGCAGGCCGACCGTGCCCCCTTCCACATCCTGGTCACCGATCACACACAGCGCAGGGTGCTTGGCCGACAGTGTCCGGCGAATCTTGTTTCCGACCGTTTCGTCGCTTCGATCGACCTCGACCCGCAGTCCGGCTGACCGCAAAGCTTCGGCCACCGTGGAGGCATAAGCGTCATGCCTGTCGGCCACAGGGATGAGAGTCACCTGCACCGGGGCCAGCCACATCGGGAAGGCACCGGCATAGTGCTCGGTCAACACTCCTGCGAATCGTTCGATGGAGCCAGCTTTGGCGCAATGGATCATGATCGGCTCGGACGACTGATTATCAGGTGTGGCGTACTCCAACTCGAACCGGGCCGGCATGTTGAAGTCGAATTGGATCGTGGAGACCTGCCAGCGTCGGCCAATGGCGTCTTTGACATGGACATCGATCTTGGGACCGTAAAAGGCCCCCTCGCCGGCGGCGATCCGAAAAGGCACCGCGGCGTCTTCGAGTGATCGCTGCAAAGCCCGTTCAGCCACCGCCCACATGTCCGGGTCGCCGACCGACTTCTCCGGGCGGGTGGACAGATCCGCCTCGAACTCGGTGAAGCCGAAGTCCTGCAGCCAGGTGAGCACAAATTCCAGGTGAAGCGCGAGCTCGGCATCGATTTGATCGGGCCGGCAGAAAGTGTGGGAGTCGTCTTGGGTGAATCCGCGGGCTCGGAGGATGCCGTGAAGCACCCCCGAGCGCTCGTTCCGATAGACCCCGCCAAGCTCGGAGAAGCGCAG
>DATHSX010000275.1:0-7111 GCA_035463935.1 Acidimicrobiia bacterium
GAGAAGACAGGGTAACCCACCCGAACCGGTCGTGGTCCATGCCAACCTCCAACCTCCGATCACGGCCTCCAACCTCCGATCAGGTCCTCTGGCCTGCGATCATGGCCTCTAGCCTGCGATCATGGAAGGCGACCTCGGCGACGAAGCCCTCCGGGCCGACATTCGCCGGCTGGGCGCCCAGCTGGGGCAAGCACTGACCCGCCAGCACGGAGCCGATCTGCTGGAGCTGGTGGAGGTGGTCAGGTCCCACACCAAAGCGGTGCGGATCGCCGGCGACCCCGCCGCTGACGACCGGCTCGCTGCCCTGCTCGAACGACTCGACCTGAACACCACCATCGAGCTGGTCCGGGCCTTTTCGGCCTACTTCTACCTCGCCAACGTGGCTGAACAGACTCACCGGGTCGGCGAGTTGGCCGGCACCGAAGGCGACCGCTACCTCGCTGAAACCGTGGACCGGATCGAGGCGGCCGGACTCCCACCAGAACTCGTGCAGGACGTCCTGGCGAGGCTCGAGGTGCGACCGGTTTTCACCGCGCATCCCACCGAGGCCGCCCGGCGCACGATTCTCACCAAGCTCGCCGTGCTGGCCGACCTCCTCCAGGAGCGTCTGGAGCCGACCACCACCGCCCGGGAGACCGAGCGGATCGATCGGCGGGTGGAAGAGTTGATCGACCAGATCTGGCTGACCGATGAGCTGAGGGCGGAACAGCCCCAGCCCGTCGACGAGGCCAAGGCCACAATCTTCTACTTCGACCAGCTTTTCACTCACGTCTTGGGGGATCTGGGCGAGGAAGTGGCGCTGGCCCTGGGGAGACTGGGTCACGACGGACGTCCGGCGATCCGCTTCGGCAG
Organism: Acidimicrobiia bacterium; assembly: GCA_035463935.1. Classification (GTDB taxonomy): domain Bacteria; phylum Actinomycetota; class Acidimicrobiia; order Spongiisociales; family ZC4RG35; genus DATEEG01. The sequence continues at coordinate 853 of DATHSX010000275.1, forward strand.
TTGGGTGGGCGGGGACCGGGACGGCAACCCGGCGGTCACACCAGAGGTGACGATCGAAGTCCTCGAGCTCCAGCACGATCACGGATTGAGGAACCTGATCGCCGCGGTGGAGGAGCTCGCCGAGGACCTGTCGGTCTCCTCCCGCATCAGGCCGGTCTCACCCGATCTGGCCGGTTCGCTCGAAGAGGACCGGAATCTGTTGCCCGTCGTGTGGCAGAGGTTTCGACGGATCAATGCCACCGAGCCTTACCGTTTGAAGTGCGCCTTCATCCACCAGCGGCTGCACAACACCCGGAAACGGATCCTCGAAGGCGGCCGACATCAGCCGGGCCGCGACTACGAAAGCCCCGCTCAGCTCCAGGCTGAACTCGGCTTGATGGCCGCCTCGTTGGAGGAACGTGGCGGCGACCTGCTGGCCCGGGGCACCCTTGCCCGCCTGATGCGCCGGGTGGCCACCTTCGGCTTTCATCTCGCCACCCTCGACATTCGCGACCATGCCGACCGGATCCAACTCACCCTGGCCGCCCTGTTCCAGCGCATCGGGGTCGACTACGGGGGGATCGGGCGGGAGGAGCGAGAGACGATGCTCGCCGCCGAGTTGCGGGGCAGGCGGCCCCTGTCCTCACCGACCACGAACCTGGAAGGAGATGCCGCCGCCACCCTCCAGACGTTTCACACACTCAGGTCTGCCCTGGACCGGTTCGGTCCCGTCGTCGAGTCCTACATCATCAGCATGGCCCGGGGAGTTGATGACGTCCTCGGAGCCGCGGTCCTAGCCCGCGAGGCCGGGCTGGTCGACCTCCACCAGGGCATCGCCCGGATTGGGTTTGTTCCGCTGTTCGAGACGGTCGACGAGTTGCACCGGGCCGGTGAATTGCTCCACGGATTGCTCGCCGCGGACCCCTACCGGGACCTAGTGCGGCTGCGAGGCGACCTCCAGGAAGTCATGCTCGGCTACTCGGACTCCAACAAGGAGGGCGGCATCGCCACCTCGCAGTGGGAGATCTACAAGGCGCAGCGGATGCTGCGGGCCGCCGCCGCCGAGCACGGAGTCACCCTGCGTTTGTTCCATGGCCGCGGTGGCACTATCGGCCGGGGCGGAGGGCCCTCCCATGCCGCCATCCTCGCTCAGCCGTTCGGCACCATCGATGGCCCGATCAAGGTCACCGAGCAGGGTGAGGTGATCGCCGACAAGTACGGGCTTCCCCGCCTGGCGGCCCGCAATCTGGAGGTGACCCTGGCCTCGGTCTTGGAGGCGTCGCTGCTGCATCGGGCCTCCCGCCAGCCCCGGGAGGTCCTCGACCGCTGGACCGCGGGGATGGAGTCGTTCTCGCAGGCCGCCTACCAGGCCTACCGCCGCCTGGTGGACCACCCCGACCTCGTCTCGTACTTCCTCTCCTCTACCCCCGTCGATGAGCTGGGTGCCATGAATATCGGCTCCCGCCCCTCCCGCCGTCCGGGAGGAGGAGGGGGCCTCGCGGACCTGCGGGCCATCCCCTGGGTGTTTGGGTGGACCCAGTCCCGCCAGATAATCCCCGGCTGGTACGGGGTTGGCACCGGTCTGGAGGCCGTACGCCAAAGCGAACACGCCGCCACGTTCGAAGACATGGCGAACAGGTTCCTCTTCCTTCAGGCTTTCCTCTCCAACGTGGAGATGACTTTGGCCAAAACCGACCTCTCCATCGCCCGCCGCTACGTCGATCGGCTCGTGCCCCCCTCCCACCGCCAACTCTTTGACCTGATCGAGGCCGAGCACGACCGGACGGTGACCGAGGTGACCCGGCTCACCGGACGCGACATACTCGCCAACAACCCGGTCCTCGCTCGCACACTCGCGGTGCGCAACATCTACCTCGACCCCCTCAACTACCTTCAGGTCTCGCTACTCGAACGGAGCCGCCGGTTCGGCGGGCAAGACCCCCAACTAAGACGGGCCCTCCTCCTTACCGTCAACGGGATCGCCGCCGGTATGCGCAACACTGGCTGAAACCTCCACGAGGGTGTCGGAGTAAGCCACCCCGCCCCCCCAGTCGGTCAAGGTGTCGTTGGTGAGGGCATTGGCGTTGGCCTCCGGCCCCCACCAACCCCAGGGGATGGCCACCACTCCCCGCCGCAGTCTGTCGCTCAGCCGGGCCGGGAGGTGGAGAGCCGCCCGGTCGTTCCACACCTTCACCTCCTCTCCCTCGGTGATGCCCCGGCTGGCGGCCTCGACCGGGCTTATCTCGACGAACGGGCCACCTTCTCGGGCCCCATTCATATGCGAGTACGAGGTATTGAGAAAACGGGTGTGGTTCTTCGGAGTCAGCAACACCAGCGGATAACGCGCGGCGAGATCGCCTCCAGGGCCTTCCACCGCGGGCCGGTAGTCGGGCAGCGGATCGTGGCCGGAGGCGGCGAGGGCCTCCGAGTAGAGCTCGGCCTTGCCGCTGGTCGTGGCGAAACCTCCCTTGGCATAAGGGCGGAGATCCTCGGGAAGGTCGAGGCGCAACCATCCCTGCTTGCGCAACAGGCCCAGGTCCACGCGCTGCAGGGCCAAACGGATCAGGGCCTCATCGCCGAGATCGAACTCGGGGTCGCTCATTCCCATCGCCTTGGCCAGACGCCGCCACAATTCGGTGTTGGGGATCGCCTCCCCGAGCGGGTCGATCGCGGGTTCGTTCCAGCCCAGATAGAGATGACCCCAGGCGGGGATGACATCGAGATGCTCGAGTTCGGTGGTGGCCGGAAGCAGCACGTCGGCGTATCGGGCGGTGTCGGTCATGAACTGTTCAGACACCACGGTGAACAGATCCTCACGAGCGAGCCCCGCTCTGGTCAGGCCGGCGTTGGGGACCGAGACGAGGGGGTTGCCGTTCCAGACAAAGAGCGCCCGGATGTCATGGTCCGGGTCGGTCAGCACCCGGCCCAGGTGGTTCATGCTGATCGCCCGGGTTGGCGAGGGGACGTCGAACACGCCGTCGTCCACTTGATCTGCAAACCACGAGCCAACCGAACGCGCCAGCCCGCCGCCACGATCTCGCCAGGCGCCGGTTAGAACCGGTAGGCAGGCAAGGGTGCGATAGAACATCGCCCCGGATTCGTGATGCTCGGCTCCGATCAGGGTGCGGATGAAAGCGGGACGGGTACTCCCGTACTCAGTTGCCAGCCGGTGGATCTCCACCGGGTCGAGGCCACATGCTGCACCGGCTCGGTCCGGTGACCACTCTGCGGCTCGTTCCGCCAGGGCGTCATATCCGGCGGCGTATCGATCGACGTAGTCGCGATCAACGAGCCCGTCCCTGATCAACACGTGCATCATGCCCAGCATCAGGGCCACGTCGGTGCCCGGGAGCGGCTGGATGAACCAGTCCGCGGCCTCGGCGGTCATCGTCCGAATCGGGTCGATTACCACCAGCCTGGCTCCGGCGTTCCGGGCCTCCTCGATAAACGGCCAGAGGTGGCGATTGGTCAACCGGGTATTGGTTCCCCACAGGATGATGAGGCGGGCGAAGCGCACGTCCATCGGATCCGCTGCCCTACCGGATCCGTATGTGGCTGCTACCCCCGCTTGCGCGGTCGCTCCGCACAGCGAACCGGTCAGGCGGGAAGCACCCAGCCGGGCGAAGAACCGCCGATCGAGGGACGACATCTGGATGATCCCCTGCGTTCCGGCATCCCACCAGGGGAGGATCGCTTGACCGCCATGGCTCTGGATGATCTCCGCGAGGCGGTTCCCGATAAGGCCGAGCGCGTCTTCCCAGGACACCCGCTCGAATCGCCCCTCGCCCTTCGGGCCGATCCGGTGGAGGGGGTGCAGCAACCGATCCGGGTGATAGACCCGGTCAAGGAAACGGTTGACCTTCGGACAGAGTTCACCCCGGGAATAGGGATGGTCAGGATTCCCCCGAAGCTTGACCGCCCTTCCATCGTCCACTGTGGCCACCCACCCGCAACTGTCGGGGCAATCGTGATGGCACGTTCCGAGCACCGTTCGCACCGGCCGCAGGCTACCGGTATCGGACTCCTGGCTACGCTCGCATTCCATGCCGGTGACCGTCGTGAGCCATCCCCTCGCCCAGCATTACCTCACCACCCTGCGCGACAAATCCACCTCCACTCCCCTCTTCCGAGAAACCTCTCGCCGGCTCGCGTATCTGCTCGTCGCCGAGGCCGCCTCCGATCTCCCCCTCACGGACAAGCCGATCGAAACCCCGCTCGAACCGACCGTCGGCGCGGTGTTGGGCCGTCCGATCGTGGTGGTGGCCGTGTTCCGGGCCGGTCTGGGACTCCTGGACGCCGCCATCGACCTGCTTCCCAGCGCCCGCATCGGCTATGCGGGCGTCCAGCGCAACGAGGAGACGGCCGAGCCCATGGAGTACTACACCAAGTTCCCGAGGATGGCCGACGCCAGGGTGCTGATCCTCGAGCCCATGCTCGCGACCGGCGGTTCGCTGGCCTGGGCTTGCGACCAGGTGAAGGCACACGGTGGTCACGATGTCACGGCCGTATGCGTGGTTTCCGCTCCCGCCGGGATCCAGATGATGAGCGAACGCCACCCTGACGTTCGCATTGTCACCGCCGCCATCGACCGCAGTCTCAACGAGCACTTCTACATCCAGCCCGGACTGGGGGACATGGGAGACAGGCTCTTCGGGACGGTATGACCGACTTCGAGGCCGCTGTCCTCGAACTGCTGCGCTCACTCGAGCCGGGTGAGGTAGTCACGTACGGCGAGGTCGCCGAACTGGCCGGGTATCCGGGCAGGGCGCGAGCGGTGGGTCGCGTGTTGGCATCGACCGAAGAGGACGTTCCCTGGTGGAGGGTCGTGGGCCACGGAGGAAGGCTGATCTCTCCGAACCCGGCCGAACAGGCGCGCCTTCTGCGGCGTGAGGGATACTCAATCGGATGAGGGCGATCATCGTCGTCATGGATTCGTGCGGAGCGGGGGAGGCACCCGATGCCAACGACTATGGAGATAGGGGATCGGACACTCTGGGGCACACCGCCGAGGCGGTAGGGGGGCTGAGTCTGCCCAATCTGGGAAGGGCGGGGCTGGGCAATCTTCATGGCCACCTCCAGGGGGTGCCGGCGGCGGAGGCACCCACGATGGCCTTCGGCCGGCTTAGCGAAGCCTCGGCCGGGAAGGACTCGACCACCGGTCACTGGGAGATCGCCGGGATAGTCACCGCGCAAGCCCAGGCCACATTCACCGCTACCGGCTTTCCCGCCGAGCTCGTCAAGGCAGTGGAGGAGGAGTCGGGCCATGAGTTCATCGGCAATTACGCCGCTTCGGGCACGGTGATCATCGATGAGCTGGGACCCGAACACATTCGCACCGGGAAGCCGATTCTGTACACGTCGGCGGATTCGGTCTTCCAGATCGCGGCCCACAAGGGTGTGATCCCGCTTGCCGAGCTGTACCGGATCTGCCGGATAGCGCGCACGCACTGTGATCGGTACCACATCGGCCGTGTCATCGCCCGCCCTTTCGAAGGCGAACCCGGGAACTTCCGACGGACCTATGAGCGACAAGATCTGGCGATGGAGCCACACTCCCCTACCCTGCTCGATCGGGCCAAGGCCGGCGGACTCTCGGTGCACGGCATCGGGAAGATCGAGGATCTGTTCGCAGGGCGCGGACTCACGTCTTCGGTCCATACCGAGGGTGACCAAGACGGGCTCCGGGCGACGGTCGAGGCGATGAAGCAGCGCCCGGAGCCGGGCATCATCTTCACCAACCACGTCGACCTGGACATGCTCTATGGGCACCGCGAGAACCCGCAAGGCTATGCCGCCGGGCTGGCGCTCATCGACTCCTGGGTGCCCGCGCTGATCGAAGTCATGGGACCCGACGACCTGCTGTTCCTGACCGCCGATCACGGCAACGATCCCACCGACGGCTCCACCGACCACACCCGCGAATACGCTCCGCTCCTGGTGGCGGGCCCGAAGGCGGCCGGAGTCGATCTGGGGATCCGGGAGCAGTATTGCGACATTGCCGCCACCATCGCCCAGGCACTGGACCTGCCGAAACCGGAACGCGGCGCCTCCTTCCTGGCCCAAGTCACATGAACGCCGTCGAGCTCATCCAGCGCAAACGCGACGGTGGGGTCCTCTCCACCGAGGAGATCGCCTGGCTCATCGGCTCCTACACCTCCGGAGCCATGCCCGATTACCAGATGGCGGCCATGGCGATGGCCATCTTCTTGAACGGTCTCGATCGACCCGAGCTGGTCGAGTGGACCCGGGCCATGCTTCACTCCGGTGAGGTCCTCGACTT
>DATHSX010000276.1:0-6136 GCA_035463935.1 Acidimicrobiia bacterium
CCATCGGCCGGACCCGCGCTCCCGCAGAACCTCTAACCTCCGGCCTCGCCATGCCTGAGTCCAAGCGCCGCAAGACCAAGAGCCGGCGCCCTACCCGCCCTGTCTCTGCCGCCGCCGAGGCACGGGCCAAGGGGCCCAGCCCCACCTGGTACGTGGCGCTGATGGCGGGGTTGATGGGAGTTGGAGTGGTCGCCGTCCTGGCCCGCTTCGTCTTCCAGTTGCCGCAGTATTGGCTGATCGGTGGGCTGGTGGCGATCGCCGCCGGATTTCTGATGACGACCAATTATCGGTAAGGCCCTTTTCCCCGGTATCAGGCATTCTCCGAAAATGGCTCCACCGTTGCCCCTACGAGTCCTCGTCGTCGACAATTACGACTCGTTCACTTACAACCTGGTCCAGTACCTGGGCGAATTGGGGGCGGACCCTGTGGTCATCCGCAACGACCGTATGACATCCGAGGAGGCGGCAGGACTGGACTTCGAGCGGTTGGTGATCTCCCCGGGTCCGGGAACCCCGGAGCGGGCCGGGTGCTCGGTCGAGTACATCGAGCGCTTCGGCGCCACCGTTCCGACGCTGGGGGTCTGCCTCGGCCATCAGGCCATCGCGGTCGCTTACGGCGGCAAGGTGGACCTCGCCCCCGAGCCCCGCCACGGCAAGACGTCGCTGGTGACCCATGACGGTCGAGGCCTCTTCGCGGGCCTGGAAAACCCTTTTACCGCCACCCGTTATCACTCGCTGGCGGCGGTCACGCTGCCCGCCGAGCTGGAGGCGTGCGCCTGGAGCGAGGATGGCGTAATCCAGGGCATTCGCCACCGGCGCCACCCGGTGGCAGGCGTCCAGTTCCACCCCGAGAGCGTGATGACCAGCGAGGGCAAGAAGCTGCTTGCCAACTTCCTGCAATGGGAGACGGACAGCAGGCCCGTCGTCTAAGGGGCCGGGACGGTCGTGGTTGTGGTGGTTTCCACCGTCGTGGTGGTCGGAGGCGTGTAGCTGCCCAGAGTGGCGACGATGGCCGTCCCCGGGTCGACCTCCGCCCCCGCCGCCGGCGTTTGGATCACGATCCGCTGATCGAGATTGGGATCGTCGGTGGGGGTGGTCTGCCCTGCCACCTGGAGGACCAGGCCGACCTCGTTGAGCCGGGAGGTGGCGGCGTCGATGGTCATCCCGAAGATGTCGGGGACAATCACTTGTGCCGGGCCGGAAGAAATAATGAGGGTGATGGTGTCTTCGGGCTTGACCAGTTCGCCGGCGGCCGGCTCGGTACGAATGACCACCCCCTCGGGCACCTCGTTCGACGCTTCCCGCTGCTGCACCACCCGCAAGCCGAGGTCGCTGAGCTGCTGAAAGGCCTCGTTGTCCTCGAGGTTGGCGAGGTCTGGAAGGGCGAACTCCTCCGGCCCCTCCGAAACGACCAGATTGATGGCGGTACCCGGTGGCAGCTCCACCCCGGCCACCGGGCTCTGCTCGATTACCTGTCCGGCGGGGGCGACGCTATCGGGACGGGTCGTGATGGATCCCACGCTCAGCCCGGCACCCTCGATGGTGGCCCGCGCTTCCTCTTCGGTGATCCCCACCACTGCCGGGACCTGCACCGGCTCGGTGCCCATCGACACGAAGACCAGCACCTGGCCGCCGCGGGGTTGCTCGGTGCCGGGTCCGGGCTCGGTGCGGATCACCCGTCCCTTCTCGACCTCGGAAGACGCCTCCTCCCGCAGGTCGACGATGAAGCCGGCTTGCTGAAGGGTGCTCAAGGCCTCGCCTTCGGTCAGCCCGACCACGTTGGGGACCGCCAGCAACTCGGTCGTGGGGGGCCGGTCGGCGGCCGCCATCTGGAAGACCAGATACACCAGCAGACCCAGCAAGGCCAGGAGTCCGAAGGCCGTGAGAATGAACGGCAACTGCGACGGGCCCCGATCCTCGAGGGTGGGCATGGTCTGGGTAGTGGGTGCGGGGGCAGTGGCCGCCGGCATGAGCCGCGTGGCCGCCGCCTGTTCGAGGGCCCCGGCGGGAACCGGGACAGGCAGCACCGGGGTGGGAACGTTGGGGGCCTGACCGGCGAGGATGCGGGCCAGGTCGGCCTTGAGCTCATCGGCCGACTGATAACGAAAAGACGGATCCTTTTCCAGGGCCCGGGTCACGACCGCATCGACATCAGGAGGTACATCGGGGTTGAGGCTGGACGGTGGGGGAGCGCTAGCCGACACGTGCTGGTAAGCCACCGCCACCGGGCTCTCGCCGGTAAAGGGTGGCCGTCCGGTCAGCATCTCGTAGAGCACCACTCCCAACGAATACACATCGGAGCGCTCGTCGGCGGGGTTTCCCTGCGCTTGTTCGGGGCTGAAATAGGTGGCCGTGCCGATCACGGCCCCGGTCCGGGTCAATTCCTGGGAATCGTCCCAGGCGCGGGCGATACCGAAGTCGGTGACCTTGACCGTCCCGTCCGTGGCGAGAAGGATGTTGCCGGGCTTGACGTCGCGATGGACCAGGCCAGCGCGGTGAGCGGCGGAGAGTGCCGAGGCAACGTCGGCGGCGATCTCGGTGGCGCGGCGGGGCAGGAGCGCTCCTTCGCTGCGCAGCACATCGCGCAGGCTGCGGCCGTCGACTAGCTCCATCACTATGAAGTAGGTGTTGTTGGCCTGCCCCCAGTCGTATACGCCAACGATGTTGGGATGGGTCAGGTTCGCGGCCGCCTGGGCTTCGCGCCGGAACCGCTTCACGAAAGCCTCGTCGTTGGAGAACTGGGAGTGGAGGATCTTGATGGCCACCTTCCTGCCCAGGAGCGTGTCCTGGCCGAGATAGACGTCGGCCATGCCGCCCCGGGCCAGGTGTGACGCGAGGTGATAACGCTCGGTAAGGGGGTGAGGAAAGTTCATGAAGAACCGGCGGGGATTGTAGGTGTCAGCGGTTGATCCATTCGCCTATCAAGGCGGCGGCGATGGGGGCCGCCAGCGACCCTCCGCTGGCGGATTCGCCGACGTCACCGCCGGACTCGATCAGGACCGCCACCGCAATGGTGGGTTGTTCCACCGGGGCAAAGCCGATGAACCACACATGGGGCCGGCCCTGCTCACCGGTGGCGGTCCCGGTCTTGCCTGCCACCCTGACCCCGGGCACCGCCGCCAGCCGTCCAGTCCCCTCGGTTACCACGCGCTCCATCATCTGGGCCAGCTCGACCGCGCTCTCCACTGTCAATGCCTGGCCGGCGGGTGCGGGTTCGGTTACCTCCACCTCGGCGCCGTCGGCGTCGAAGACCCGGGCCACCAGAAACGGGTCCATGCGCACCCCCTGGTTGGCGATCGCCCCGGCGACCAGCGCCATTTCCAGGGGAGTAGCCCGCACATCACGCTCCCCAATGCCACTCTGGCCGAGGGCGGCGGGGTCGGTGACCAGCTGATCGGTGGGGAAGGCCGACTCGGCTACACGCCAGGGAAAGGCGATCGACCCGTTGAACCCAAGGGCCTCCACCGTGCGCCCGAGCGGCTCGGCGCCCACCTCGATCGCCAGGCGGGCGAAGGTGGTATTGCAGGACCGGACGAAGGCCTGGAGGAGGGTGGTGAAGGCGCCGTTGTTGCAGACCCCCCCGCCCGCGTTGGAGATGACGGCGGTGGAGCCGGGGAGAGCAAAGGTCTCGGGGTCGGGGAAGGTGGTCTCAGAAGCGGCTACGCCGGCTTCGAGGGCGGCCGCCGTCACCAGAACCTTGAACGTCGAGCCTGGGGGGTACAGCTCCCGGGTGGCACGGTCGGCGAGGGGGCGCTGCGAATCATCGAGGAGACGCTGCCATTGCTCGGCCGCATCGGCCCCGAGCAGCAGGGCCGGGTCGAAGGCAGGGGAGGAGACGAGGGTCAGGATCTCGCCGGTGGCCGGACGGAGGGCCACCACCGCCCCCCGCTGTCCCCGCAACGCCTGATAGGCCGCGTGTTGCAGGGCAGCATCGATGGTTAGCTGCAGGTTGAGCGGTCGCAGGTCGCGTCCCAGGATCACCGAGATCAGGTCGGAGATCGTGAGGTCGCGGCGTGATCGGAGTTCTGACGAGTAGGCCAACTCCAGGCCCTGCTGGCCGAACAGGAGGCTCGAGTATCCAACGACATGGGCGAACGGAGCGCCCTCGGGGTAGGTACGGATGTAGGCCCCGGCGGTGGCGGGGTCGGGATCGCTGCGGGCCAGCACCACCCCATCGGCCGACACGATCACCCCCCTTTCCTTGCCGCTTTGGGCGAGGTTGAAGCGGGCGTTGCGGGGGTCAAGGCGGTAGGTGTCCGCCGCCAACACCTGCACCCAGCTGGTCATCACCGCCAGCATCCCGAAGCCGATGAGCACGGCCATGGCCAGGCGGCGGGTGGGTCGGTTCACGCCTCCTCCTCATGAGAGATCCGGGCGAGAAGGCCGAGCAGCAGGAAGTTGCCCACCAGGGAGGAGCCTCCGTAGGACATGAAGGGCAGGGTGATGCCGGTCAGGGGCACCAGACGCAGCACCCCGCCGATGATCAGAAAGGTCTGCAGCCCCAGTACCCAGGTGAGACCGGCTGCCGCCAGCTTGCGAAAGCGGTCCCGGGAGCGCAGGGCGATCCCGAAACCCACCGCGACCAAGATGGCGTACATCGCCAGCACCGCCATCGACCCCGCAAATCCCAGCTCCTCTGCCACCGCCGCGAAAATAAAGTCGGTCTCGGCGTTGGGGATGAGGCTGGGCCGTCCCAGGCCGAGCCCGCTTCCTGCCAGGCTGCCGGTTCCCATCCCAAACCAGGCCTGGGCGATCTGATAGCCGGCGTCTTCGTAATCGGCGAAAGGAGTGAGCCACGCCACCACCCGTCGGCCGACATGGTCGAAGAGCCGGTAAGCCGCAAAGCCGCCACCGACGGTGAGAAGGCTGCCAACCACCAGATAGGAAGGCTGGCCAGTGGCCGCATACAGCATCCCGACGAAGGCTCCGAAGAGCAGGACCGAGGCCCCCAGATCGCGCTGCCCGATCAGGACACCCAGGCTTCCGGCCCAGACCGCCATGACTGGAAACAGCAACCGCGGCTCGGGTAACCGGAAAGGCCCCAGTCTCCTTCCTTCGCTCAACGCCGGCTGTCGCTCGGCCAGATAGCTGGCCAGGAACAGAACCACTACCAGTTTGGCGATCTCGCCCGGCTGGAACCGGATCTCGGTCAACCCCAGATCGATCAGGACCCACAGACGCGAGCCATTGGCCTCGAGACCCCTGATCGGCAGGGCCCAGTTGGAGGGCAGCATGGGCAGGAGCAGCAACAGGAGAGATCCGGCCAGGAACAGGTAGCGGTAGCGGCGGAGGGTGGCCAGGCCCTGGCGATGCAGTAATCGCAGCAAGCCCACGGTGAGGGCGGCCGCGATCACGAGCCACCATTGCTGCAGACCTGCCCGGGTGGGGTTCAGGCGCTGGATCTCGGCGAGGCCGATGGCCGTCAACAGGGCGGCGGGTGCCAGCAGGGCGGTAGAGGCGCCCGGCGCCCACCGCCGCAACGCCAGATGGACCGCCCCGAAGGCGAACATCATCACCAGGAAGGTAAGGGCGATGCGGGCGTCGATGGTCCCCCCGGCGGCCAGGCTCACGAGCGTGACGCCCAACGCCGCGATGACCGCCGCGGCCACCAGAAGGCCGGTCTCGGCCGTTCTGGTCATGGCTCGACGTCCACCACCACCACAGTGATGTTGTCGTGCCCGCCGGCCCGGTTGGCGCCCTCGATCAAAGACCAGACCACCTCTTCGGGAGAGCCGCTTCCCAGGACCGCCGAGATGCGGTCGTCCGCCAGCATTGCGGTCAGGCCATCGGAGCACAGCATGAAACGATCCCCGGGTTCGACCGGCAGTTCCATCCCGTCGACCTCGATGTCGGGGGCGATTCCCAGCACCCTGGTCAGCATGCTTCTCTGCGGATGGCTGACGGCATCGACGGGCCGGATGCGGCCGGCGGCGATCTGCTCGGCGACCACCGTGTGATCCTCGGTCAGCTGCTCCATGGCATCTTCCCGCCAGACATAGGCGCGGCTGTCCCCCACATGGGCCAGGCGGGCGATTCCATCGTCACCAAACTCGATGAGGGTCAGTGTCGTTCCCATTCCGGCCAGCGTGGGATCGGTGAGGCTGCGCTCGAACACGGCACTATTCGCCCGGACCAC
>DATHSX010000277.1:0-1664 GCA_035463935.1 Acidimicrobiia bacterium
GCGCCGATGCGCCTGCCGGCGCGATCTGGTTCTACACCCTGACCGGTCCCACCGCGCCCCAGCTCGCCGGCCGATTCAATCTCCCTCGCACCCAGGGCGACGTGGTCTGCTCGGCACACATGTTCAACGTCGTCCCGGGCATCGCGCGCGACATCCTGGTCAGCGCCTTCTATGCCGGGGGGACCTCGGTCATCGACTTCACCGATCCGGCCGCCCCGCAGGAGATCGCCTTCTATGACGTGGGTGGCCCGGAACCGAGCGACCAGTGGTCGGCCTACTGGTACCGCGGCCACGTGTACGCCAGCGACCACCATCGGGGCCTGGACGTCTTCGAGCTCGACCTTCCCGATCTCGCGGACGCATCGGTCCTGCCGTACCTGAACCCCCAGACCCAGGAGTGACGGGCGCCTAGAGGTCGCCACCCTATCGGGTTGGGATGTTGTGGCCGTCAGGTTGCGCCTGGGGATTCGGCACCGATGGAGTCCCAGCGGTTGAGGACGTGTCTAAATCAGCCGGACCCGTACTCTGGCGCCGGTGTCAGTTAGACCAACTGGCCCGGATTTGTGCTCCGTCTCATGCCGCCAGCGCGGCCGCATCTTGATCCCGATCCCGGTTGCGACCCCCCACGCGAGCGGCAGGCCGGCGGGCTTCCAAAGCGCGGCGTTGGCCGAAACCGCGGTGTTGCCTCATTGCGTCCAGGCAGTACCTCACGCAGGTGGTTGCCGCGATCGCGGCCACGAACAGTCCAATTCCGATTACGAGCCGTTTTCGATTCATCTCGCTTGTCCTCCTGGGCCGGCAGTGTTCACAGGGGCGTGGCGATCTCGGCCATCGCGGAGGCTTGGCTCAGTGTCCGCGTAGGGCTCGGATCTCTGGCCCTGAGAAGGGGCCGCCGAACAATGGGCTGAGAACGCACTTGTCGAACGTCCCCGCCAAGAGCGGTACGAGCCCGATCGCTGCCACGATGTAGCCCTCAGTCCCGCCGATCCACAGCAGCCCGCTGAGAATCAGGGCGGCGCCACCGATGATCCGAACGGCGCGCCCGAGTCCGGACGCCATGAACTGGCCGAACCAGCTGGCCGCGAACCAGTTGGGCCTCGCACTGTACTGAGTGGCCATTGCTCTCTCCTTCGAGCGGTTCGGTGCGCATGGTCGGCACTCGTGCCATGGTCGCCGACAGACAACATTCCGCACCGATCCGGGGGGCGGAGCAAGAGCCGTTCGTCACGAACACTGCGACCGATTCGGTTTTGCCGGCGCTTGCGCCTGTGACCGTAATTGGTGGCGCCAGATGCCCACCCGCCTAACTGGCTCCTCGGCCTGGCGGTCGCCCGACGCTCGGCGACAGCAACCAGAGCACGGGGCGGCTGGGATCGGCGCTGACCACGAGGACGGTCCCTCGCAGCAGGTCCATCCCCACCAAACCCTGAGCTGTACCGATCTCCTTCCGCACCAGGAGGCTGGGGACCGGCAAGGTAGCGGAGCCCACCCGAAGCACCTGGTCGTTGACTTCTGAGCTGATGGCTGTGGCGCCCCCAACGCCCCGACCGGACTCCACCGCTGTCCCGCCCAGCAGGGCTGGGACCGCTGCCTCCGCGAACTCGGTCCGCTTCCCGCCGGTGTCCAGCATGGTCACCACCGGGTCGAACGGCTCGATGGCGGCG
>DATHSX010000278.1:0-1846 GCA_035463935.1 Acidimicrobiia bacterium
TGATGGAGGCGAGCGGGTGGTTCGATCTCGACTCCGGGCTGGATACCGGAACGCTGACGATGACCGTCGGTACCCTGCCCCTGGCCGAGCGCGGTGGTGGCCAAAGCGCGGTGCCGGACCGCAGGAACTGGTTGGTGGTCGGTGCAGACCCCGAAGCGACGTTCGCTCCGGTCCATGCTCGTCGGGACCTGGGCCTGGTGGCGATGGTCAGTACCCCTCCCGCCGACCGCAGCCGGGCGGTCCTGGTCGGTCTCCACGGCTTTCATACCCAGGCCTCTGATCCCGATCGCTCGTTTTCCCTGACCCTGGTCGACGACTGGGGGATCGAAGACGTCATGGCGGTGGCCTGGGATGCCGCGCTCCGGGATGGTGAGCAGATCGGGCTGATGATCGACCTGGCGGTCCTCGACCCGGTCTATGAACCGGGTTGCCTGCGGACCCGGCCCGGGGGCCTCAGCCTTCGCCAGCTGTGCCGGGCTGCCCGGTGGGCGGGGCGACAGCCCGGCGCGACCGTCGTCGCTCTCGCCAAGGCCACCAGCCTGTCGAATCTGGCCCAGGTGGCGATGTCGTTTTCTGCTGGACTGGCCGCTCGATGACAGCGCAGGTAGCGATCGATGGCGGCCCTCTGACCATTGCACAGGTGGTGGCGGTCGCCCACCGGGACGCGCAGGCGAGCGTGGGCCCCGGCGTCGCCGCCCGGATGGGCCCGGCCCGCCGGCTGGTCGAGGAGGCGGTGGCCGGCGAGCGCATCGTCTACGGGATCACCACCGGCTTTGGGGCCCTCGCCTCGACCAGGGTGGATCCTGCGCAGGCAGTCGAGCTGCAGGTCAATCTGATCAGAAGCCACGCGGCCGGGGTCGGCCCGCCACTGCCGGACGAACTGGTCAGGGCCATGCTCTTGCTGCGAGCTCGCACCCTCGCCCAGGGTCACTCGGGGGTCCGTCCGGCCGTCGTGGAGCGTTTGGTCGATTTCCTGCGGCTGGATCTCCTCCCCGTCGTACCCGCCCAGGGCTCGGTCGGCGCTTCCGGCGACCTGGCGCCTTTCGCCCATCTCGCCCTGCCGCTCATCGGCGAGGGCCGGGTCCGCCACAACGGCGCCGAGATGCTCGCCTCGTCGGCGTTGAGCAGAAACAACCTGGTCCCCCTTCGACTCGAGCCCAAAGAGGGACTGTCGCTGCTCAACGGCACCGAGGGGATGCTCGCCATGGGCGTTTTGTCGCTCGATCGAGCCTTGAAGCTGGTCCGGGCCGCTGACGTCGCCTGCGCCCTCTCGGTGGAGGCCCTGAAGGGCTCCGCCCGACCATTTCGTCCCGAGATCCACTCCCTGCGTCCGCATCCGGGGCAGAAGGAGTCTGCCGAGCGCATCGGCGGGTTGATCCGCGGTTCTGAGATCGGGGCCAGCCACGCCGACGATTTCCATCATGCGGTCCAGGACGCCTACTGCCTGCGTTGCGCCCCGCAGGTACACGGGGCCGTGATCGATACCCTCAACCACTGTCGGGCGGTGTTCGAGCGAGAGCTGGGGGCGGTGGTGGACAATCCCATCGTCTTCCCGGAGTCCGGAGAGGTGTTGTCCGGTGGCAACTTCCACGGTCAGCCGCTTGCCTTCGCACTCGACTTCATGGCGATCGCCGTGACCGAACTGGGCTCGATCTCTGAGCGGAGGACCGATCGGATGCTCGACCCTCAGCACTCGGCCGGGTTGCCTCCGTTCCTGGCCTCCCGCCCGGGCCTCGATTCCGGCTACATGCTGGCCCAATACACCGCGGCTGCGCTCGTAGCCGAGAACCGGGTCTTGTCTCACCCGGCCTCCGTCGAGTCGATCCCGACCTCGGGCTCGCAGGAG
>DATHSX010000279.1:0-2723 GCA_035463935.1 Acidimicrobiia bacterium
CGAGGGCGGGGCGAGCTCAACCACCGCGGCGCCCTGAGCCGGCCCCGGCCCCACTCCTGCCAGGTTCTGGCAGAAATATGGGTCTAAAGCTTGGAAGGCGAATCACCGATGTAACCTTTGAAGAGAGAGTGGACAGGGAATCCGCGCCTGTCATACCGAGGGCACGTTCAAACCCAAGGTGTGATTGGATGCCTCCCAGCCCGCCCCATAAAAGCGGAGACCCTCACTCTCTTTAGACGAAGCCCCCTTGCCCCGGGGGCTTCGTCGCGTAGTCACGCCCTAGCAATGACAAGTACCCCCCAAGCCCGGCGCGTTACGCTCGCATCCGTGCGGCCGGCCACTGCCGTCATCGTGCTGCTGCTGCTGGCGTTGATCCTGATCGCCGGCGCCTTCCAGCTTCGGGCGATCTTGGCCGGTTGACCTCCGGCCCCGCTCAGCCGGCCCGGATGGTCACGGCCATGCCGCTCACCAGGCTGAGGTCCTCGGTTGCACGACCTCCCCGAACCGACAAGGCAATCAATCCGGCCGAGTCGACGTGAGCCGCCAGTTCGCCCGGTTCGACATCAGCAAACGTCGTCACCCACGTCGTCCGCCAGACCCCCGCCCCTATCCGCACCTCGAGAGCCTGGCCCGGCTCCAGTCCGATCGTGGTGAGGTCGTCGGGGCCTATGTTGGTCTCGACATTGCCAAAGCCATCCACCCACCAGGCCTCCCCCGACACCACCGGTGGCTCCACCCGGGGGAGCGGCAGCATCAGGGGCAACACGGACGAGGGGTCGACCTCCGGGCCGAGATCGGCCAGTCCCGCCTCCCCGGCGGCGAGCAACCCCGCGGCCGGGGCGAAGAGGTCCCGTCCCTGGAAGGTGGCCCCGGGCCCGGCGATGATCACCTCGGGGTTCTCGATCGAATGGATGGCGCTGGCCCCTCCTACGAGGGCGACCGCAGGCGACAGGAGGCCGTTGTCGGGCCCGACGAAGACCCCGAACTCGGTCGCCGCGGCCAGCGCCCGGCGCGCGGTTCCCACTCCGGGATCAACCACCGCCAGTACCACCCCAGGCGGGAGGTATTGGATCGACCTGGTGAGCGAGAGTGCCCCGGCCCTCACGTCCCCGGCCGGGATGCCGTGGGTGACATCGATGACGCGGGAGTCCGGTGAGATCCGGTGAAGGACCCCGTGAACTACGCCGACGAACTCGTCCTGCAGGCCGAAGTCAGACAGGAAGCTGACGGGTAGGGCCACCAGCCGAGCTTAGAAGTGGGTCAGCTGGAAGCTGAGGCCGGTGCTCATATGATGCGCGGGTGTCCACGTCGGTCCATCAGGAGGTCGCCCAGGGATTGAGCGGGGTGTCGTCGGTGATGTTGCTGGGAGCCATCGACACCGGGAAGACCACCATGGCCCGGCGCATAGTCACAGCCGCGCTCGGGAGGGGCCGCACGGCCGGCTACGTCGACGCCGACATTGGCAACTCGACGGTGGGCCTTCCCGGATGCGCCGGATTGCGCTTGCTGCGGAACCCCACCGACCTGGAGCATCTCGATCGGGCCGATGCCCTCCACTTTGTCGGCGGCATCAGCCCCGAACGCCTCGTGCTCCAGCATGTGGTGGCGACCGCGGCCCTGGTCGAGCAGGCCCGCCAGGCTTCGGACCTCGTCGTTATCGACACCACCGGCATCATCTCGGGCGTGGTGGGCGAGAGCCTCAAATACCACAAGATGGAGTTGTGCCGGCCGGAGGTGGTCGTGGCCCTGCAAAGGGGAGGAGAACTGGAGCCGGTTGTCGGCATGCTTCGGCGGTTCTTCGGGGCCGAGGTCATCAGCGTGCCCGTCGAGCCCGACGTCCGCCCATCGAGCCCGGATGAGAGGGCGGGGCGGCGAGCGGCCCGTTTCGAGCAAGCGTTTGCCCCACCCCTGGAACGATGGCGCGTAAAGCCGACGGTTTTCGCTCCCACCCTGCCCACCGGGCTAGATCCGAGTGGTCTGGACGGCCTGCTGGTCGGGATCCATGATGCCGAGGGCCGCTGCCAGGGCCTGGGCCGCCTCGAGGTTGATGAGGGCACCCTGCGCGTCCTCACCAACCGCGGGGAGGGAATGCAGGGCCTGCGCCTCGGTTCCCTGCGGCTGGATCTGGACGGGTTCATGGCCCGGCCAGTGAACCTGCGTGAGGTGATGTTCGGGCTGTAACGCCGACCGCCTTCAGGCGTGGAATGCGGTCAGGGCCGACGCCTCCTCCTCCACCTCCCTTCTCGCCGTCCGGGGCATGGGAGCGAACGGCTCAACCTTGACCCGGCCCCCTTCATAGCGCCAGACCCCGGCCACCGTCCCGTCCACCAGGAACGTCGCCGCCGAGTGCGGAGTCTTGATGTTGAAGACGACCGGCCGGTACTCCTCGGCGATGATCGCCTTCCGGCGGGCGTGGACGAGCAGGGTGGCGTCCCAGACGGGAAGGAACCGCACCGGGACCGGCACTTCGCCGGGCAGGGGCGCCCCGGGTAGATCGACCATGACCGTGCCGTCCTCGCTGGCCACCCGGCGCAGGGCCAGCCGGTCCAGAGCCGGCCGGAGGGTCTCGCGGGGTACCCCCGACCAGTCGGCGATCTCTTTTTCCGATGCCGGTCCAAAACCGCGCAGATAACGGCGGACGAGCAAGTCGAGAGCGGCCGGCAGAGGCGTCGCGACCGGCTCGATCCAGTCCTCGGCAACCGCGTACAGGTCCGCCCGGCGCC